>NZ_JBSGXP010000022.1:0-72306 GCF_053610105.1 Kitasatospora sp. NPDC054939
TTCCCGGCCAACCCCCCCCACGGCCGCCCGGGCCGCCCGGGCGTCCCGGGGGGGGGCGGGGGGCCGGGGGGGGGCCCCCCCCCCCCGGGCCCCGCCCCCCCACCAGGGGCCCCGGCTCCTGAGGTGCGCTGGGCCGGGCAGGACCTGCGACGGTGCAGGGCTGCGGTGCTCCCCGCATGGTAGTCCGCATGCTGGGATCACGCGCCGCCCGGTGTCCACCCGCCGTTCAGCCGAACAGCGCCAGCGCCACCAGGCAGCCGGTCGCGGCGGTCTCCGCCAGCGCTCCCAGCACGTCACCGGTCACCCCGCCGAACCGCCGGACGCACCGGCGCAGCAGCAGCCCCGCGCAGCCCAGGCCGAGTGCAACGGCCGCCGGGAGCCGCAGGGCTGACCACCCGTCGCCCGCTCCCGCGGCCGCCGTGAGCAGCAGCGCGCCGGCCGTCACCGCGACCGCGGCGGCGGGCGGGACCGTCCCCGCGACCACCGCGCCCAGCCCGCCCGGCCGGGCGGCCGGCACCGGCCGCAGGCAGCCCCAGGCGAGGGCGCAGCGGGCGGCCACCGCCGAGGCGAGCACCGCCAGCGCCCCCCGCCCGGGGGAGGCGGCGAACTGTCCGGCCAGTGCGGCGGCCTGGGCGAGCAGGACCAGGACCAGGGTGAGTACGCCGAACGGCCCGATGTCGGACTGCTTCATGATGCGCAGGGCGTCCTCGGCCGGCTTGCCGCTGCCCAGCCCGTCCGCGACGTCGGCCAGCCCGTCGAGGTGGAGTCCGCGGGTGAGGGCGGCCAGGACGGCGAGCGCCGCCACCGCGCCGAGCGCCCCGCCGGCCTGCCGGGCGACCAGCGCACCGGCCCCGGCCGCGCACGCGCCCAGCACCAGTCCGACCACCGGGGCGGCGAGCATCGCCCGCCCGGCCGCCGCGCGGTCCCAGCGCTCCACCCGCACCCGCAGCACGGAGAGCGTCCCGAAGGCGAACCGCAGCCCCTCGCTCCAGCTCGCGGGGCCGTCGGGGCCGCCCGCCTCCGGGCGTCCGGCGCTCAGAGCCGGCCCAGCAGCTCCGCCGCCGACGGCAGCTTCGGCTGCTCCTTCGGCGCGGCCGGCCGCAGCGCTCCGGGGGCGTGCTCGGCGAGGGCGTCCGCCGCGGCCTGCAGCAGCGGCAGTGCCAGCAGCGCGCCGACGCCCTCGCCCATGGTGACCTGCTGCTCCTGCAGCGGGGACAGCGTCAGCCGGTCGTACGCCTTCGCCTGGGCGGGCTCGCCGCTGGACTGCCCGGCCCGCCACCACTCCGGCGCCCGGAAGGCGATCCGCTGCGCGACCAGCGCGCAGGCCGCCGACACCACGCCGTCCAGGACGACCGGCAGCCTCCGGACGGCCGCCTGCAGCAGGAAGCCGGTGATCGCGGCGAAGTCCGCGCCGCCGGTGGCGCCCAGCAGCGCGAGCTGGTCGCCCAGCACCGGCCGGGCCCGCCGCAGCGAGTCCCGGACGGTGGCGCACTTGACCATCCACACCCGGTCGTCGATGCCCGAGCCGCGCCCGGTGACCGCCGCCGCGTCCGTCCCGCAGAGCGCGCCGACCAGCACCGCGGCGACCGTGGTCGCGCCGACCCCGAGGTCGCCCAGCACCACCAGGTCGGTACCGGCGTCGGCCTCCTCGTCGGCGACCGCCATCCCGGCCCGGAACGCCGCGACCGTCTCCGCGGGGGTCAGCGCGTCCTCGGTGTCGATCCGGCCGGAGCCGCGGCGCACCCGGTGCGCGACGACCTCGGCGGGGAACTCCGCCGGATCGGCGTCCACCGCGACGTCCACCACCCGCACCTCGGCGCCGAAGCGCCGGGCCAGCACGGCGACCGGCGCGGTGCCGTCCAGCACCGCGCGCACCCGCGCGGCGGTGCCGCCCGCGGCCGGCAGCCGGGACACGCCGAGCGCCGCTACGCCGTGGTCGGCCGCGAAGAGCACCACCTTGGGCGCCGCCAGCGGGCGGACCGGGGAGCGGCCCTGCACCGAGGCCAGCCAGGCGCCCAGCTCCTCCAGCCGGCCGAGCCCGCCGCGCGGGAGGTCCAGGCCCTGCCGGCGCTCCTCGGCGGCCCGCCGGGCGCTCTCGTCGGGGCGCTCGACGAGGGAGGAGAACGTATCGAGATCCACGGTCGTGTCCATCGATCGGAAGGCTACACGCCGCAGGTGTTCAGCCAGCGGTTGGCTTGACGGCGAGTACCTGCCCCGCCACCACCAGCAGCACGCGCTCCGAGGCGTCGGCCACCGCCATGTTGAGCCGGCCCAGGGTGTCGCGGAACCGGCGCCCGGCCGCGGTCGCCGGGACGACTCCCATCCCGACCTCGTTGCTGACCGCGACCGCCGTCCGACCGGTCCGCTCCCAGGCCGCGGCCAGGGCGGCGCAGCGCCGCTGGACGGCCGCCTCGCCGCCGTCCGCCCAGACCGCGTCGTCCCAGGCGCCGCACTCGTCCATCACCGCGGTCAGCCAGAGCGCCAGGCAGTCGATCAGCACCGGCGCCGGGTCCGCGGTGTCGGCCAGCACCGCCTCCAGGTCGCAGGTCTCGGCCGTCCGCCAGCCCGCCGGCCGCCGCTCCCGGTGTAGCTCGACGCGCTGCGCCCATTCGGCGTCGCCGTCCCGCCGCCCGCCGGTGGCGACGTACAGGACGTCCCGGTACGGCGCGAGCAGCTGCTCGGCGCGGGTGGACTTGCCCGAGCGGGCGCCGCCGAGGAGCAGGGTGCGGGGGAGTGCGGGGTGGGGAGCCATGCGGGCCATCCTGCCCGACGAGGCATACGGAAGATCCGGCCGGGCAGGCTAAGGTGCGGCGCAGCACCGGGGCAGTGGGCTGCCGGGCGAGGACGCAGTCAGGGCGAGGAGGCCGGGCGTGGTCTGGACGTGGCGGTACGAGAAGGCGGACGGCACCGTGGTGGACCAGGAGGGCGGCCGGGAGGAGTTCCCCGGCCAGGGTGACGCCGAGTCCTGGATCGGCGAGGAGTGGAAGCGGCTCGCGGAGGACGGCGTGGACACCGCCGTGCTGCTGGAGGACGACCGCGTGATCTATGCGATGAGCCTGCACGAGGGCTGAGCCCGGCGGCCGCGGATCGGGGCTACTTGGCCCCGATCACGTGCAGCAGCGCGGCGACCTGCCGGTACGGGTCGGTCCGGCCGGCCCGCTCCTCGGCCTCCAGCAGCTGGGCCAGCTGCCGGCCGTCGACCGGCGGCGCCGCGTCGTCGGGGGCGTTGTCGGTGAAGACCCGGACGCCGTACCAGTGCCGCAGCGGCACCGAGACCTCGTCGAGGGTGACCGCGAGGTCGGCGAGCCGGTCGGCGCGCGCGGCGAGGCCGAGCCGGTTGTAGTAGCGGTCGCTCTCGAAGGCGTGCAGGGCGGCGCGCCAGTCGCCGGCCGAGGCGGGCCGCAGGGCGAGGGCGTCGCGGTTGCGCACCAGCAGGGAGAGCAGTCCGCCGGGGGCGAGCAGCCGGGCCAGTGAGGCGATCATCGGGTCGGGGTCCGGCAGGTACATCAGGACGCCGTGGCAGAGCACCACGTCGAAGCTGCGCGGGCCGAACCAGCGCCCGCACTGGTGGCCGTCGCCGCTGAGCAGCTGGACCCGGCCGCGGACCTCGGGGGACTCCTCGGCGAGCGCGGCCTGCGCGACGCCGAGGGCGACCGGGTCGGAGTCGATCCCGGTGACGTAGTGGCCGGCCCGGGCCAGCCGCAGCACCTGGGTGCCCTGGCCGCAGCCGATGTCCAGCACCCGCTGGTCGGTGCGTGCGGCGAGCTGCTCGGCGAGCTGCCGGGCGACCAGCTCCTGCCGGACGTGGTTGCGCAGGCCGCCGAGCCGGTCCAGCCAGGGGCCGGTGCCGCCGGCGAAGGAGCCGCTGCGCGAGGGCAGCAGGCCGTGGGCGGAGCGGTCGTGGGTCAACCGGTCGTGGCCGCCGCCGCCCTGCCCGGGGAGCGCGTAGAGGCCGGGCCCCTCCCACGGGGAGGGGGCCCAGCCGGAGTCCACCGGTTCGGCGGTCAGGGCATCTCCCCGCGCCGCACCTGCGGCTTGGGCAGTCGCAGCCTGCGCATCTGCAGGATGCGCATCAGGCCGTACGCGACCGCGCCGCGGGTGTTCTGCCCGGCGAAGCGCGCGGCCATCTGCTTGCGCAGGCCGAAGCCGAGCCGGACGAAGTCCAGGATCACCAGGACGAAGAAGAGCAGGAACAGCACCGTGGAGAGGAGCTGGAGGGCCGGCACCTTGACCACGCTGAGGATCAGGATGACCACGGCGGCGGGCAGGAAGAACTCGGCCAGCGACCAGCGGGCGTCCACGTAGTCGCGGGCGAACTTGCGCACCGGGCCCTTGTCACGGGCCGGGAGGTGGCGCTCGTCGCCCTCCAGCAGCGCGGTGCGCTGCTTCTCCCGCTCGGAGCGAAGCCGCTCGCGCTGCTGGCGGGCGGCCTCCTTGCGGTCCTTGGGCACGGACACCCGGGTACGCCGGTGGGCCTCGGCCTCACTGCGCTTGGGCGTCGGGCGGCCCTTCTTCGCCTGCGGATCGCGGGCCTGGGTCGTCTCGTCCTGCTTCTCCAGCACGGTGGTGGAGGCGGAGGCATCATTTGCACGGCGTCGGAACACACCCCCAGCGTACGGGGTGCGCGTCGGCTTCCACGGGTGCCGTCGGACCCAAACGCATATCGATCCGTCCGCGGACGGCCTCCCCGGGGTCGGCCGCGCTCGTCCCGTAGGGGTCGCCTCCCCCGAGTGGATCAGCGATCGGGGGGCGGATCCACCCCGGGGAGGAGGCTTTCGGGGGTCCTCTTGTAGCACTCTTGTTGCAGGCAGGTGCACTGCGGCGACGGGCTCGCTGCACATACACTCGTCGTGTCTGGTAACGAGACGAATACCGCAGGCCGGAGAAGGGGGCACCCAGGCCCATGAGCGACGGAATCATGAAGCGTATGGGGCTGATCTTCCGCTCCAAGGCGAACAAGGCCCTGGATCGGGCGGAGGATCCGCGCGAGACGCTGGACTACTCGTACCAGAAGCAGCTCGAACTGCTGCAGAAGGTGCGCCGCGGTGTCGCGGACGTAGCCACCTCGCGCAAGCGCCTGGAACTCCAGCTGACCCAGCTCCAGCAGCAGTCCGCGAAGTACGAGGACCAGGGCCGCAAGGCGCTGTCCCTGGGCCGGGAGGACCTCGCCCGCGAGGCGTTGACCCGCAAGGCCGGGATGCAGTCGCAGATCACCGACCTGGAGATGCAGTACCAGCAGCTCCAGGCCGAGGAGGAGAAGCTCACGCTCGCCTCCCAGCGGCTGCAGGCCAAGGTGGACGCCTTCCGCACCAAGAAGGAGACCATCAAGGCGACCTACACCGCCGCCCAGGCGCAGACCCGGATCGCGGAGTCCTTCTCCGGGATCTCGGAGGAGATGGGCGACGTCGGCCTGGCGATCCAGCGGGCGGAGGACAAGACCGCCCAGATGCAGGCCCGTGCGGGCGCGATCGACGAGCTGCTGGCCTCCGGCGCGCTCGACGACGCCAGTGGGCTCGGCCGCAAGGACGACATCGAGGCGGAGCTGGAGCGGGTGGCCGGCGGCTCGGACGTCGAGCTGGAGCTGGCCCGGATGAAGGCCGAGCTGACCGGCGGTCCGGCGGGCTCCGGTCCGCAGGCCATCGAGCAGGGCCGCACCCAGTCCCAGCCGCAGCAGCAGAACACCCCGCCCACCATCAACTACAACAAGTGAGCTCCACCCCGCGCAGCACACCCCACGCACCAGGGAGACGCACGGCATGATCATGAGGGTCATGGGTGAGGGCCAGTTCGAGGTCGGCGAGGGCCACCTCGGCCGGCTCAACGAGCTGGACCACGAACTGCTCACCGCGCTGGAATCGGGGGACGAGCGGCACTTCCACCGGGCGATCGGTGAGCTGCTCGACGCGGTCAGGGAGTACGGCACGCGGCTGCCGGACGACGCGCTGGAGCCGTCCGACCTGATCCTGCCGAACGCCGACGCCACGATCGACGAGGTCAAGCAGCTGCTGCGGGCGGAGGGCGACGGGCTGATCCCGGGCCTGCCGGAGTAGGAACCAGACACCGACGGGCGGGCCCCCTCCACCACGGAGGGGGCCCGCCCGTCGTCGTGCCGGTGCCCTACGGCAGGGCGAGCATCCGGTCCAGCGCCGCCTTGGCGTGCTTCTCGGTCTCCGGGTCGACCCGGATCACGTTCGGCACCCGGCCCTCGACCAGCGACTCCAGCGCCCAGACCAGGTGCGGCAGGTCGATCCGGTTCATGGTCGAGCAGAAGCAGACCGCCCGGTCCAGGAAGACGACCTCCTTGTCCGGGTGGGCCTTGGCCAGCCGGCGGACCAGGTTCAGCTCGGTGCCGATGGCCCACTTGGAGCCGGGCTCGGCGGCGTCCAGCGCCTTGATGATGTACTCGGTCGAGCCCACCATGTCGGCGGCCGAGACGACCTCGTGCTTGCACTCCGGGTGCACCAGGACCGTCACGCCGGGGATCCGGGCGCGCACGTCGTTGACCGAGTCGAGCGAGAAGCGCCCGTGCACCGAGCAGTGCCCGCGCCACAGGATCATCTTCGCGTCGCGCAGCTGCTCGGCGGTGAGGCCGCCGTTCGGCTTGTGCGGGTTGTAGAGCACGCAGTCGTCCAGCGAGAAGCCCATCTCGCGGACGGCGGTGTTGCGGCCCAGGTGCTGGTCCGGGAGGAAGAGCACCTTCTCGCCCTGCTCGTACGCCCACTCCAGGGCCCGCCGGGCGTTGGAGGAGGTGCAGATGGTGCCGCCGTGCTTGCCGGTGAAGGCCTTGATGTCGGCGGAGGAGTTCATGTACGAGACCGGGACGGTGACGTCGGCTATGCCGGCGTCGGTGAGCACGTCCCAGCACTCGGCGACCTGCTCGGCGGTGGCCATGTCGGCCATCGAGCAGCCGGCGGCGAGGTCCGGCAGGACGACCTGCTGGGCGTCGCCGGTGAGGATGTCCGCGGACTCGGCCATGAAGTGCACACCGCAGAACACGATGTACTCGGCCTCGGGCCGGGCGGCGGCGTCCCGCGCGAGCTTGAACGAGTCGCCGGTGACGTCGGCGAACTCGATGACCTCGTCGCGCTGGTAGTGGTGGCCCAGGATGAAGACGCGGTCGCCCAGTGCGGCCTTGGCCGCGCGGGCGCGCTCGACGAGGTCCGGGTCGGAGGCGGGAGGCAGGTCGCCGGGGCACTCGACGCCGCGCTCGCTGTTGGGGTCGGCCTCGCGGCCGAGCAGCAGCAGGGCGAGCGGCGTCGGGGTGGGTTCGACGCCGTAGGTCTCGGTGGTCGTGGTGGTCACGGGCGGGTGCCCTTCTGTGCGGCCGATCAGTCGAAGCAGCCTTCTCGTCTATCTGACGCTATCTATGATAACCGGTTAGCGTCACAGTGACGATGGCCGTCCTGTCGATGTGACGAGAACCGCTCGACGCTTCGGAGTCATCCCGCTTGGCCGGATGAAAGATATGACGGGCCCGGCGTGGCCGGATCGACATCCCGCCCCCATCGCGTTCGCTTGCCCCATGAAGGCAATCGCGATCAGGCGCTACGGCGGCCCCGAGGTCGTCGAGTACACCGACCTCCCCGACCCCAGGCTCGGCCCGGACTCGGTCCTGGTGCAGGTCAGGGCGGCCGGGGTGAACCCGGTCGACTGGAAGATCCGGGAGGGGCGGCTGGACGGCCGGCTCGACGTGCACTTCCCGCTCGTCCCCGGCTGGGACGCCGCCGGGGTGGTCCGCGCGGTCGGCGGCGGCGTCACCGAGTTCGCCCCCGGCGACGAGGTCTACGGGTGCGTCCGCAAGGACGCCGTCGAGCACGGCACCTACGCCGAACTGGTCGCCGCCCCCGTCCGCACCCTCGCCCGTCGGCCCGCCGCCCTCGACTGGGCGCAGTGCGGCGGCCTCCCGCTGGCCGGCCTCACCGCCCTCCAGGCCCTGCGGACGCTGCGCCTGCGCCCCGGCGAGAGCGTCCTGGTGCACGCCGCGGCCGGCGGCGTCGGCCACCTCGCCGTCCAGCTCGCCCGCGCGTACGGGGCCCGGGTGATCGGCACCGCCGCCGAGCGCAACCACGCCTACCTGCGGGGGCTCGGCGCCGAACCGGTCGCGCACGGCGAGGGCCTGGCCGACCGGGTCCGGGCACTCGCCCCCGGCGGGGTGGACGCCGCCCTCGACCTGGTCGGCGGGGGAGCGGTCGAACTCTCCGCCGAACTGGTCGCCGACCCGGCCCGGATCGCCTCGGTCGCCGACTACGGGGCGCGGGCCCGCGGCGGCCACTGGGTCTGGACCCGCCCCGACGCCGCCGACCTCGCGGAGCTGGCCGAGCACGCCGACCGCGGCCGGCTCACCGTCACCGTCGCCTCGACCTTCCCGCTGGCCCAGGCCGCCTCCGCGCAGGCGCTCTGCGCCGAGGGCCGCACCCGCGGCAAGATCGTCCTCCTGGTGGACGCCTGACCGTCGCCCGTTCGGAGGTGGAGCGGTCCCCGTCATCGGCCAGAATGGTGGCGAACCGTTTCGGCGGACCGCCACCCCGCCGCCCCCGTACGACCAGTGGAGCCCCGCACCGATGAGCACCAGCCGAGCGCACGAGGTGGCCGGGGCCGCCCTGGACGAGACCGACCGTCTCCTCCTCGCCAGGCTGGGACGCGACGGCCGCGCCTCGTACGCCGAGATCGGCGTGCAGGTGAACCTCTCCGCCACCGCCGTGCGCAGACGGATCGACCGGCTGCGCGCCCGCGGCATCGTGCGCGGCTTCACCGTCGTCCTCGACCCCTCGGTGCTCGGCTGGCAGACCGAGGCGTTCGTCGAGATCTACTGCCGCGAGCGCACCGCCCCCGAGGAGATCCTCGCCAGCCTCCGGCAGTTCCCCGAGGTCGTCGCCGCCTGGACGGTCACCGGCGACCCCGACGCGCTGGTCCACCTGCGCGCCTCCGACATGCACCACCTGCAGGCCGTCATCGAGCGCATCCGCAAGGAGCCCGGCGTCCAGCGCAGCCGCTCCTCCGTGGTGCTCTCCCAGCTCATCGGCTGACCGCGGCCCGGCTCACCCGGACGGCCCCCCGCGGCCCCGCGCAGGAATCCTGCGCGAGGCCCTCCGAAGACGCCCGAATCCTGCCCGACCGGCCGCGTTCCGACGCGCGGGCGGCCCTCGCCGCTGCCTACGCTGATCACGTCCGGCCGATGCGCCCCACGGCCCCCACCGGACCTCCCCCGACACACCGCAGCCGAGAGAGGGACACCCGTGTCCGCAGCACCCGACCGCATGCACCGGCCCGACAACGAACTGGTCGACCTGGTATTCGACTACATGCGGGAGCGGCTGCAGTACGACCCCGTCCCGCTCGACCACCCCGGTGACGGCGAGCACCTGCGCACCCAGCTGGCCGGCCTGCTCAACGCGGACGGCAACAGCCCCGCCGACGTGCTCAAGCTCTACGACCACGAGCTGTCCCGCGCGGTCATCTCCGCCGACAGCCCGCGCTACCTGTCGTTCATCCCGTGCGCCCCCACCAAGGCCGCACTGCTCTTCGACATGGTCGTCTCCTGCGCCTCGCTCCAGGGCATCTCCTGGCTGGAGGCGGCCGGCGCCATCGCCGCCGAGAACCAGGTGCTGCGCCTGATAGCCGACCGCGCGGGCATGCCCCAGTCGGCCGGCGGCACCTTCGTCTCCGGCGGCTCGGCCGGCAACCTCTCCGCCCTGGTCGTCGCCCGCGACACCGCCCGCCGCAGACTCGGCGTCGGCCCGGAGGCCCGACTGCGGATCGCCGTCGCCGACCAGGTGCACTCCTCGGTCAAGAACACCTTCAACATCATCGGCGTCGAGGCCTTCAAGGTCCCGACCGTCGACCGCCGCTTCACCGGCGAGGCGCTGCGCGCCGCCCTCGCGGCCGACCCGAACCCGGAGACGGTGATCGCCGTCGTCGGCACCGCCGGCACCACCAACGAGGGCATCGTCGACGACCTGCAGGGCCTCTCCGAGGTCACCCGCGAGCGCGGCATGTGGTTCCACGTCGACGGCGCCTACGGCGGCGCGGGCCTGTTCGCCCCCTCCGTGCGCGAGCGCTACAACGGCATCGAGCACGCCGACTCCTTCGTCGTCGACCCGCACAAGTGGCTGTTCGCCCCGTTCGACTGCGCCGCGCTGCTCTACCGCAACCCGCGGCTCGCCCGGGCCGTGCACACCCAGGACGCCTCCTACCTGGACGTCCTGCACACCGAGGGCGACGAGTGGAACCCCACCGACTACGCCTACCACCTCACCCGGCGCGCCCGCGGCCTGCCGCTCTGGTTCTCGCTCGCGGTGCACGGCACCCAGGCGTACACCGACGCCATCGAGACCGGCCTGCAGCTCGCCCGGGACACCGCCGATCTGATCCGGCGGACCGAGCACCTGGAGCTGCTGTTCGACCCGCAGCTGTCGGCGGTCTGCTTCAAGCGCACCGGCTGGACCAACGACGACTACTACCGCTGGTCGCAGCAGCTGCTCGCGGACCAGATCGGCTTCGTCACCCCGACCGGCTGGGACGGCGAGACCGTCGCCCGCTTCGCCTTCCTGCACCCGGGGACCACCATGGAGATGGTGCGGGAGATCCTGGACACCATGGCCTGATCCGCCGCCCGTCCGCAGACCCCGCCGGGGCCGTGTCCGCCGCACGGCCCCGGCGGCCTTCCCGCGTCCGGACGGCCCCGGCCCGGACGGCTACGGCCGCGCCGCCGTCCGCCCGCCGCCTGCCCGCCGTCCGGAGCGGCTACAGGTACGCCGGGTCCGGCAGGTACGGCGCCGGCGGGCGCATCCCGCGCAACCCCAGCCAGCCGCGGCTCTGCGGGCGCAGCCCGACCTCCAGGCCGACGTCCAGCGCCCACTCCTGCTCCGCGGTCAGGAACCCCACCCGCGCCTGCTCGCCCTCCGGCACCCGGGCCAGCGCCTCGCGCAGCAGGCGCACCGCGATCCGCCGCGAGGTCGCGGCCAGCAGCCGCACCTCGCCGCCGTCCCGGTAGCAGTAGCCGCTGCCGGCCAGCGCGTCGGCCACCAGCAGCTCCTCGGCGTGGGCCAGCATCATGGGGTGGTCCGGCCCGTGCGCGGCCCCACGCAGCCGCCGGTCCACCGAGTCCAGCAGGTGCAGGTGCGAGGTGTTGCCCGGGTGCACCGGGATGTCGCCCGGATCGACCAGGCCGGCCCGGTCCACCCGGCCGGTCAGCCGCATCGCCGGGTGCAGCGTGAACCCCGCCAGCCGGTAGCGGCGGGCCGCCGCCGGCGAGGCCGGCACGCAGAGCATCCCGCGCAGGCAGCCCCGCCCGTACGCGGCGGCCCGCTCCAACAGCAGCGTGCCCACGCCCCGGCCCTGCGCCTCGGGCACCACGGCCAGCAGCGCCAGCACCCAGACCCCCTCGCGGCGCAGCGCCAGCACCGCGCCCACCGGAGCCCCGCCGCGCTCCGCCAGCCAGCAGCCCTGCGGGTCGGTGCGCACCAGGTGCCGGGTCCGGGCCGCCCGCTGCAGCCGGCCGAGCGGCGGCTCCGGCGCGTCCCCCTCCTCGGCGGCCAGGGCGGCGCGGGCGACGAACTGGACGGCCTCCGCGTCGGCGGCGGTGTCCTGGACCTGGCGCAGGATCATGCCCACCATCCTGGCCGCCGCACCCCCGCGGCGGGGTCCGTTCGCGGTGATCCGCAGGCCGGGGCGGTGACCGAACCCCGCCGGTGTGCGAGCATGGGGAGGGCAGGCCGCGGGCAACCGCCCCGCCCGCACAGGAACCACCGCCACACAGACCGCTGTCAAAAGGGCCCGCCACCCGGGAATGGAATCCCGGTGGCCACGGGTTGGCACTGGCGGCAGACCGTCGTCAAGACCGGGAGAAAGCAGATGACCGTCCAGGACGAGACCACCGTCGAGAGTGGCATCCTCCTTACCGATGCCGCCGCGGCCAAGGTCAAGGGCCTGCTGGAGCAGGAGGGCCGCGAAGACCTCGCGCTGCGCGTCGCCGTCCAGCCCGGCGGCTGCTCCGGCCTGCGTTACCAGCTCTTCTTCGACGAGCGCTCGCTCGACGGCGACGTGGTGAAGGACTTCGACGGTGTGAAGGTCGTCACCGACCGGATGAGCGCCCCGTACCTGGGCGGCGCCACCGTCGACTTCGTCGACACCATCGAGAAGCAGGGCTTCACGATCGACAACCCGAACGCCACCGGCTCCTGCGCCTGCGGCGACTCGTTCAGCTAAGCCCCGACGGGCTCGTACCGAGGGCGGTTCCGGAGATCTCCGGAACCGCCCTCGGGCGTTCCCCGGACCGCTACTTCCCGCTGGTGTCCGGGGCGGCGCTGCCCGGCTGCTCGGGGTTCGGCCCCACGTACGGATCGGTCGCCAGCGGCACGAGCTGCCCCGTCCCGAGGTCGGTCACCGCCCGCCCCATCAGCGGCTGCTTCAGCTCCGTCGACACCGTCTGCAGCTTGGCCACCGCCGCACAGGACTGCCCCGGCGCCAGCGGCTCGGTCACCACCACCCGGATGTCCACCCGGCCCGGCTTCGACTCGTCCGCCTTCAGGCCGTACTTCTCGCAGATCCCGCCGTAGAACCGGATGGTCAGCCGCTTGCCGTCCTCGCGGTACGCGACCGCCTGCCGGCCGACCGGGGCCGGCTCGCCGACCGCGATCCCGGGGCTCGGCCGGGTCTGCGCCGGGGTCGGCTCGGTCGCCGGGGCGGTCGGGGACGCCGGGCGCGGCCCGGGGGTGGTCGCCGTCGGGTCGGCCGGAACGGACGGCGCGGCGGCCGACGGCGACGGCGAGGCGGACGGCGACCCCGCGGGAGCGGCCGTGGCGGTGCCGGACGCCGGGGAGGTTGCCGACTCCGAGCCGCCCTTCCCGCCGTCCCCGCACCCCGCCAGGGCCGCCGCCGCCAGCAGCAGACCGGCCAGCACCGCCGCGCGCCGGCCGTGCGTGCGGGCCGTGCGCCGGGGCATCGTCTCCAGATCCATCTGACATTCCTCCCGAGGGCTCGGCGGCAGCGCCTCCGAGGCCCGGGGGCGTACCGCGGGACTCTGACGTGCCCCGGACGAATCCGGTTCCCGTCCCGCCCGCGGGCCCCGCCGGGTCACATCCCGTACTCGGGGATCCCCGCGACCAGCCGCTGCACCCCGGACGGCACTCGGAACCCGGTCCGTGCGGCCGGCGCACTGGGCTCCGGCCCGGTCGCCAGCAGCGGCCAGAACCGCCGCAGGTGCCGGGAGGACGAGACCAGGGCGTCGAGGGTCTCCCCGTCCGCGTCACCCCGCAGGGCGGGAGGAACGCGCAACGGGTGCTGAGTGGGCATCATGGCCATCGCTCCGAATCGCCGTGCCGCGGCAACGCTGCCGCGGCCCCTGCAGCGACCCTAGGACCCCCGTCCGGCCGCGACCAGAGCTACCCGGGGGTAGTACCCGGCCGGGCCTCCCGCAGGCCGCTCCCGCCCCCTTCCCGGCCACCCTCCCGCACAGCTGTCCGAGAAGGCGGTATTGCTGCCCTCCGGCCCCCGACCGGTACCGTGGGTGGGTTCGTCCCACCGACCTGCCCGTGGCCGACCGCCACCCCTGAGGAGACCTCCCGTGCGTATCGCCGTCGCCGGCTCGATCGCGACCGACCACCTGATGACGTTCCCCGGTCGCTTCTCCGACCAGCTCGTCGCCGAACAGCTGCACACCGTGTCGCTGTCCTTCCTGGTCGACACCCTCGACATCCGCCGCGGCGGGGTCGCCCCGAACATCGCCTTCGGCATGGGCGTCCTCGGGCTGCGCCCGGTCCTGGTCGGTGCGGCCGGCGCGGACTTCGCCGAGTACCGCAGCTGGCTGGAGCGCAACAACGTCGACTGCCGGTCCGTCCACATCTCCGAGACCCGGCACACCGCCCGCTTCATGTGCACCACCGACGAGGACCACAACCAGATCGCCTCGTTCTACACCGGTGCCATGGCCGAGGCCCGCAACATCGAGCTGAAGCCGATCGCCGACCGGGTCGGCGGCCTGGACCTCGTCCTGATCGGCGCCGACGACCCGCAGGCGATGGTCCGCCACACCCAGGAGTGCCGCACCCGCGGATACGCCTTCGCGGCCGACCCCTCCCAGCAGCTGGCCCGCCTCGACGGCCACGACATCCGCGAGATCGTCGACGGCGCCGCGTACCTCTTCACCAACGAGTACGAGGCCGCGCTGATCGAGAGCAAGACCGGCTGGGGCGCCGAGGAGATCCTCACCCGCGTCGGCACCCGGATCACCACCCTCGGCAGCAAGGGCGTCCGGATCGAGCGCAAGGGCGAGGCCCCGATCACCGTCGGCTGCGCCCCCGAGGAGGCCAAGGTCGACCCGACCGGCGTCGGCGACGCCTTCCGGGCGGGCTTCCTGGCGGGCCTGTCCTGGGACCTTGACCTGGAGCGCGCCGCCCAGCTCGGCTGCATGCTGGCCACCCTGGTGATCGAGACCGTCGGCACCCAGGAGTACGAGCTGCGCCCGGCCGCCTTCCTGGAGCGCTTCGAGAACGCCTACAGCGCCGAGGCCGCCGCGGACGTCCGCGCCCACCTGGTCAAGTGACCGCGCCGGTCAGGCCGTGCGCCTGACCAGGTAGGCCGAGCCCCGGTCGCCGCCCCAGTCGGCGGCCGGGGCCTCGCCCAGGTACTCCTGGCCGCGCATGTCGCACCAGGCCGGGATGTCCAGCCGGGCCGCCTCGTCGTCCGCGAGCACCGCGACCGTCCCGCCCTGCGGGACCTCGCCGATCCGCTTGGCCAGTTCGATGACCGGCAGCGGGCAGCGCTTGCCCAGCGCGTCCACCACCAGGGTGTCGGGCAGGGCGTCGTGCTGCGGGCGGGCCGGCGGGAGGTCCAGCCCGAGCGGCTCCCGGACCCGCGCCACGATCCCCGGCAGCACCTCCAGGAAGCGGTCGACGTCCGCCCCGGCCGTGCCGAAGGGCAGCGAGACCCGGACGTTGCCCTCGGTGAGCACCCCCATCGCCGCCAGCACGTGGCTCGGCGTCAGTGTGGAGGAGGTGCAGGAGGAGCCCGAGGAGACCGCGAAGCCCGCCCGGTCCAGCTCGGTCAGCAGCACCTCGCCGTCCACGTACAGGCAGGAGAAGGTGACGAGGTGGGCGAGGCGCCGCACCGGGTCGCCGACCACCTCCACCTCGGGCACCAGCTGCGGCACCCGCGCCCGGATCCGCTCCACCAGCGCGTGCAGCCGGGCGTTCTCCCGGTCGGCCTCGGCCCGGACGGCGCGCAGCGAGGCGGCGGCAGCCACGATCGCCGGGACGTTGACGTAGCCGGGCACCCGGCCGCCCTCCCGCTCGTCGGCCGGCAGCGGGGAGGAGTAGCGGACGCCCTTGCGGACCACCAGCACCCCGACCCCGGCCGGCCCGCCCCACTTGTGGGCGCTGGCGGTCAGCAGCGACCACCCGGCGGGGACGTCCGCCCGCCCGGCGCTCTGCGCGGCGTCCACCAGCAGCGGGACGTCCCCGCGCAGCGCGGCCACCTCGGCCACCGGCTGGACCGTCCCCACCTCGTGGTTGGCGGACTGCAGCACGGCGAGCGCGGTGTCCGGCCGCAGGGCGGCGGCGAACTCCTCGGGGGAGACCCGTCCGTGGCGGTCCACCGGGACGACGCCGACCTCGCCGCCGGCCGCCGCGTGCCGCTCGGCGGTGTGCAGCACGCTGGAGTGCTCGACGGCCGAGTGCACCAGGCGGCTGCCCCGCCGCCGGTGCCCGGCCAGCGCGCCGAGGACGCCCAGTTGGACGGCCTGGGTGCCGCTCGCGGTGAAGGAGACCTCGTCGGCCCGGGCGCCCAGCACCTCGGCCACCGTCTCCCGCGCGGCGTCCAGCAGCATCCGGGCCTGCCGGCCCGAGCGGTACAGCCGGGCGGGGTCGGCCCAGCCCTCGTCCAGGGCGGCGGTCAGCGCCTGCCGCGCGACGGGGTGGAGCGGTGCGGTGGAGGCCACATCGAAGTACACGCTCACATTTAACGCCACACCCGGACGCCGTTCGCCCGGATGCGGCTCTCACCGACCGTCAGTCGATCACCCCGAATGCCCGACTTGTCCGCGCCCGACGGACCGTCACCCGCGTTGCCCGAGGTCATCCCCCGATCGGGCGTACGGACCCCGAATGCCTACGATGACCAGGGGCGCAGCCCTTCCCGGGCCTGATCGGGCGACCGGGCGGCGCGTTACCGGGACCTGCCCGTCAGCAGCGCATAAGGCTGGAGTAGGGTTTGGCCCGCATAAGCATTCAAACCGTGCCCGTGGACGGGTCGCGGGGGAGGGAAGCCCTCCCCGGGGCGACGCGAAGGCGGGCGAGACTTCGGGAAGGCGCTACGTGAGTCCCAACGGCTCCGACCGCTCGCCGCGGCGCACGATGCGGCGGAAGCTGCCTCAGGCGCTGGCACTGGGCCTCGTCATCGCGACCGCCACCGGCTGCTCGGCCAACGACCTCCCCAGGCTTGGCCTCCCGAGCCCCGTCACCGAAGAAGGCCCGCTGGTCCTTCGCATGTGGCAGGGCTCCTGGATCGCGGCGCTGGTGGTCGGCGTACTGATGTGGGGTCTGATCATCTGGAGCGTGATCTTCCACCGGCGCAGCCGCACCGGCGTGGAGATCCCCCCGCAGACCCGGTACAACGTGCCCATCGAGGCGCTCTACACCGCGGTCCCCATCGTCATCGTGTCGGTGCTCTTCTACTTCGTCGCCCGCGACGAGGCGAAGTTGATCTCCACCTCCGAGAAACCGCAGCACATGGTCAATGTGGTCGGCTTCCAGTGGAGCTGGGCGTTCAACTACGAGAACACCGAGATCCCCGACCCGGCCAACAAGGAGGCCGCGTACGAGGTGGGCACCCCCAAGGAGGTGCCGACCCTGTACCTGCCGGTGAACGAGTCGGTCCAGTTCCGCCTCACCTCGCGGGACGTCATCCACGACTTCTGGCCCGTCAACTTCATGATGAAGATGGACGTCGTACCGGGCGTGGTCAACAAGTTCGAGGTCACCCCGACCGTCAAGGGCACCTACATGGGCAAGTGCGCCGAGCTCTGCGGCGTCGACCACTCGCGCATGCTGTTCAACGTCAAGGTCGTGGACCGGGCCGAGTACGACGCCCACCTGGCGGGCCTGCGTGCCAAGGGTCAGACCGGTGCGGTGCCGTCCGGCATGATCACCACGGGAAGTGAAGAGAAGTGACCATCCTCAACGAGCCCGCCGCGGCCGGCGGGGGCGCCGGGGCCGTCACGGTCGGCGGGGCGCAGCGCACCCGGAAGCCGGGTGCCACCATCATCAAGTGGCTCACCACCACGGACCACAAGACGATCGGCACGCTGTACCTGGCGACGTCGTTCGCGTTCTTCCTGATCGGCGGCGTCCTCGCCCTGGTCATGCGCGCCGAGCTGGCTCGTCCCGGGACCCAGATCCTGTCGAACGAGCAGTTCAACCAGGCGTTCACGATGCACGGCACGATCATGCTGCTGATGTTCGCGACGCCGCTGTTCGCCGGCTTCGCGAACTGGATCATGCCGCTGCAGATCGGCGCGCCGGACGTGGCCTTCCCGCGTCTGAACATGTTCGCCTACTGGCTGTACCTCTTCGGTTCGACCATCGCCGTCGCCGGCTTCGTCACCCCGCAGGGTGCCGCCGACTTCGGCTGGTTCGCCTACTCGCCGCTCTCCGACGCCGTCCGCTCGCCGGGCATCGGCGCCGACATGTGGATCATGGGCCTGGCCTTCTCGGGCTTCGGCACGATCCTCGGTGCGGTCAACTTCATCACCACGATCATCTGCATGCGTGCTCCGGGCATGACGATGTTCCGGATGTCGATCTTCGTCTGGAACGTCCTGCTGACCGCGGTCCTGATCCTGCTGGCCTTCCCGGTCCTGGCCGCCGCGCTGTTCGCCCTGGAGGCGGACCGCAAGTTCGGCTCGCACGTCTTCGACCCGGCCAACGGCGGGGCACTGCTCTGGCAGCACCTCTTCTGGTTCTTCGGCCACCCCGAGGTGTACATCATCGCGCTGCCGTTCTTCGGCATCGTGTCGGAGATCGTCCCGGTCTTCTCCCGCAAGCCGATGTTCGGCTACTCCGGCCTGATCGCGGCCACCATCGCGATCGCCGGTCTGTCGGTGACGGTCTGGGCGCACCACATGTACGTCACGGGACAAGTCCTGCTGCCGTTCTTCTCCTTCATGACCTTCCTGATCGCGGTCCCGACCGGTGTGAAGTTCTTCAACTGGGTCGGCACCATGTGGAAGGGCTCGCTGAGCTTCGAGACCCCGATGCTCTGGACGATCGGCTTCCTGGTCACCTTCCTCTTCGGTGGTCTGACGGGTGTCCTGCTGGCCTCCCCGCCGATCGACTTCCACGTCTCGGACTCGTACTTCGTCGTCGCGCACTTCCACTACGTGGTCTTCGGCACCGTCGTCTTCGCGATGTTCGCCGGCTTCCACTTCTGGTGGCCGAAGATGACCGGCAAGATGCTGGACGAGCGCCTCGGCAAGATCTGCTTCTGGACGCTGTTCATCGGGTTCCACGCGACCTTCCTGGTGCAGCACTGGCTCGGCGCCGAGGGCATGCCCCGCCGCTACGCCGACTACCTGGCCGACGACGGCTTCACCACCCTGAACACCGTCTCGACCATCGGCTCGTTCCTGCTCGGCCTGTCGATCCTGCCGTTCCTCTACAACGTCTGGAAGACCGCCAAGTACGGCGAGAAGATCGAGGTCGACGACCCGTGGGGCTACGGCCGCTCGCTGGAGTGGGCGACCTCCTGCCCGCCGCCGCGCCACAACTTCCTCACGCTGCCGCGCATCCGCTCCGAATCCCCGGCCTTCGACCTCCACCACCCGGAGATCGCCGCGCTGGACTACCTGGAGAACCACGGTGAGCCGGCCAAGCACTTCGCGGGCGTGACCCCGGCGAAGTACGACAACCCGCAGCTGGGCAGCGGCAAGAAGGGAGGCGACGCCTGATGAAGGAGCAGGGCAAGATCTTCTTGGGCTTCGCGGTCTTCATCCTCGTGATGGCGATCGTCTACGGCCTGTGGACCAACCACTCCGACCTCGGCATCGAGGCGGCCGGCACCACCGCGCTGTTCCTGGCCTTCGGCCTGTGCGCGTTCATCGGGTACTACCTCGCCTTCACCGCCCGCCGGGTGGACAGCGGCGCGGGTGACAACCCCGAGGCCGAGGTCGCGGACGACTCCGGCGAGCTGGGCTTCTTCGCCCCGCACAGCTGGCAGCCGCTCTCGCTGGCCATCGGTGGCGCGCTCGCCTTCCTGGGCGTGGTCTTCGGCTGGTGGCTCCTCTACTGGTCCATCCCGATCATCCTGATCGGTGTCTGGGGCTGGGTCTTCGAGTTCTACCGCGGAGAGAACCAGAACCAGTAGGACCCGCGCTTGTCGCACAGGGCCGGGCATCCCGCACGGGGTGCCCGGCCCTGTTGCGTCCCCGGGGTGGGCCGATCACTCCGGCGGCGCAACGGGGGGTCGCCCGGATGTCGCTCCGCCGACGTGGTTCCTACGATCTGATCAATCGTGCGAACCTTCGGAGGCCGTCATGAGCGACAGGCGCGGAATCGCAGGTATCGGCAGCATCTCGCTGACTCTCGCCGTCCTGGCACCCGTGGCCGCCTGCACGTCAGGCGGGGGCCCCGACGACGCGGCGGTCACCGTCCACACCGTCGACGCGGCCCCGCTGGTCCGGCTGGCGGTCGACGGCAAGGCGGACCCGGCCCGGCCGATCACCGTCACCGCCGAACACGGTGCCAGGCTCACCGACGTCACCGTGCTCGGCCCGGACGGCCGGGTGGTGGCGGGCAGCCTCGCCGACGACCGGCGCAGCTGGCAGAGCACCGGCTGGCTGCGGCCGGCCACCGACTACACCGTCAGGATCGCCGCGGACGACGGCAAGGGCGGCCGGGGCGAGACCACCACCGGCTTCTCCACCCTCGCCCCCGAGCGGCTGCTGACCGCACAGCTGGGCCCGGACTCCTCCGGCACCGGCATCTACGGGGTCGGCCAGCCGCTCACCGTGAAGCTCTCCGAGGCGGTCAAGGACCCGGCCGCCCGGCAGGAGGTCGAGCGCTCCCTGAACGTCACCTCGCACCCCGCCGTCACCGGCGCCTGGTACTGGGTCGACGACAAGAACCTGCACTTCCGGCCGCAGGAGTACTGGCCGGCCGGGACGAGCGTGGCACTGGCCTTCGACGGGGTCGGCAGCCGGATCTCGGACGGCCTCTACGGCGGCGAGCGCTCCAGCCTGGCGCTGCGGATCGGCGACCGGGTGGAGACCGTGGTCGACGCGGCCACCCACCAGCTCACCCTGAAGCGCAACGGGCAGGTCGTCCGGACCATACCCGTGACCACCGGAAAGCCGGGGTTCGACACCCGCAACGGCATCAAGGTGGTGCTGGGCCAGGAGCGCCAGGTGCGGATGAGCGGCGAGACGATCGGGATAGCCTCCGGCAGCGCCGAGTCCTACGACCTGAACGTCGAATGGGCCACCCGGGTGACGTGGAGCGGCGAGTACGTGCACGCGGCGCCCTGGTCGATCGGCTCGCAGGGCGTGGCGAACGTCAGCCACGGCTGCACCGGCATGAGCACCGAGAACGCCAAGTGGTTCTACCAGAACACCCGGATCGGCGACCTGGTCCAGGTGGTCAACAGCAGCGGCTCGGGCATGGAGCCCTTCGGCAACGGCTTCGGCGACTGGAACGTCGACTGGAACGAGTGGCTGCGGCACAGCGCCCTCGGACAGCCCGTCAGCACCACCGCGCCCTCCGCCGACGCCCGCGCCAACGGGGTCGCCCGGCCGCTGATCTAGGCCCTGTCCGGCCTAGCGGGCCTCCCCCTCGCCGTACGCGGTGCGCAGGGCGGTCTCCACGGCCGCCAGGGCGTCATCCCGGGAGACCCCGAGCCGGACGGCGCGCTCCGCGTACTCGGCGGCCGCGGTGGCGGCCAGCCGGTGCGCGGTGTCGCCGACGGCGGCGACCAGGGTGCCGCGCCGGCCGTGGGTCTCCACCACCCCGTCCGCCTCCAGCTCCCGGTAGGCCCGGGCGACCGTCCCGGCGGCCACCCCCAGCTCCTCCGCCAGGGCCCGTACGGTGGGCAGCCGCAGGCCGGTCGGCAGCTCCCCGCTGCGGGCCCGCTCGGCGATCAGGGCACGGATCTGCTCGTACGGGGGAGTGGCGGACGAGGGGTCGACGGACAGCTGCACGGGGGCTCCTGACGGGGCGGCGGGCGGCACGGACGGGCAGGGACAGGATACGGACGGGCCGACGACGCCGAGGGCCCCCGACCGGTCGGAACCGGGCGGGGGCCCTCGGGGTGTCGCCTAGCGGCGGACGGGATCAGTGGTGGCCGTGGCCACTGGTGATCTCGTGGTGCTCCTCGGCGGTCGGCTTGGGGATCTGGCTGCCCTCGCCGAAGAAGCCGCGGGAGAGCTTGGCGCGCGTACGGGTGAGCACGCCGGCCTTGCGGGCCACGCCGTTCTCGTCCGTCGCGGCCGGCAGCTCGAACACCGGCGGCTGCTCGTGCGCGGTGAGCTTGTAGAGGTCGGCCTGCGGCAGCTGGGCGTGGACCTCGACGAACTCGCCGTGCGGCAGGCGCTTGATGACGCCGGTCTCGCGGCCGTGCAGCACCTTCTCCTTGTCACGGCGCTGGAGGCCGAGGCACCAGCGCTTGGTGATCACGAAGACCAGGACCGGGACCACGAAGACGCCGACCCGCACGAAGTACGTGATGTCGTTGATCGACAGGTGCAGGTGGGTCGCGAACAGGTCGTTGCCACCACCGATCAGCAGCACCAGGTACAGGCTGATCCAGGCCGCGCCGAGCCCGGTGCGGACCGGGGCGTTGCGCGGACGGTCCAGGATGTGGTGCTCGCGCTTGTCGCCGGTGACCCAGCCCTCGATGAAGGGGTAGACCGCGATGGCGACCAGGACCAGCGGGAAGATCATCAGCGGGATGAACACACCCAGGTTCAGGGTGTGGCCCCACAGGCCGATCTCCCAGCCAGGCATGACGCGGATCAGGCCCTCGGAGAAGCCCATGTACCAGTCCGGCTGGGCGTCCGTGGACACCTGGTCGGGGCGGTACGGGCCGTACGCCCAGATCGGGTTGATCGTGGCGATCGCCGAGATGGCGGAGATGACACCGAAGACCAGGAAGAAGAAGCCGCCGGCCTTGGCCATGTAGACCGGCATCAGCGGCATGCCGACGACGTTCTGCTCGGTCTTGCCCGGGCCCGCCCACTGGGTGTGCTTGTGGTAGAAGACCAGGATCAGGTGGGCCACCAGCAGGCCCAGCATGATGCCCGGGATCAGCAGCACGTGGATGGTGAAGAACCGCGGCACGATCTCGGTGCCGGGGAACTCGCCGCCGAACAGGAACATCTGGATGTAGGTGCCGACCAGCGGCACCGCCAGGATCGCGCCCTCCATGAACCGGATACCGGTACCGGAGAGCAGGTCGTCGGGCAGCGAGTAGCCGAAGAAGCCGTCGAACATGCCCAGGACCAGCAGCAGGAAGCCGAAGACCCAGTTGATCTCACGCGGCTTGCGGAACGCGCCGGTGAAGAACACGCGCATCATGTGCACGAGCATGGCCGCCACGAAGACCAGCGCGGCCCAGTGGTGGATCTGGCGGATCAGCAGACCGCCGCGGACCTCGAAGCTGATGTCCAGGGTCGAGGCGTAGGCCTCGGACATCATGATGCCCTTGAGCGGGACGTACGAGCCCTCGTAGACCACCTCGCCCATGGAGGGCTTGAAGAAGAGCGTCAGGTAGACGCCCGTCAGGATGATGATGACGAAGGTGTAGAGGCAGATCTCGCCCAGCATGAAGGACCAGTGGTCCGGGAAGATCTTCCGCAGGTTGGCCTTCGCCAGGGAGTAGATCCCCAGCCGGCCGTCCGTCCAGTCGGCGGCCGACTCCCACTTGCTGGCGGGCTTGGCGCGCGTGCTGGCCGGCTTCGCGGCACCGGAGGTGGTGCTGCTCGCGTTACTCATCGAGCACGCTCCCAGAAGCTCGGGCCGACGGCTTCGTCGAAGTCGCCGGTGGCGATCAGGAAGCCTTCGTGGTCAGTGGTGATCTTCAGCTGCGGCAGGGGGTGGCCGGCCGGGCCGAAGATCACGCGCGCGCCGTCCGCCAGGTCGAAGGTCGACTGGTGGCAGGGGCAGAGCGCGTGGTGGGTCTGCTGCTCGTAGAGGCTGATCGGGCAGCCGACGTGGGTGCAGATCTTGGAGTACGCGAGGATGCCGTCGAAGCCCTTCTCGGCGGACTCCTTGTCCTTGATGTCGTCCGGTGCGATGCGCACCAGCATCAGGGCGTCCTTGGCGATCTGCTTCTGGAAGTCGTGGTCGTGCTCCTCCAGGCCCTCCGGCATCGCGAACACGAGCGACCCGACGATGATGTCCTCGGGCTTCATCGGCTCGTGCGTGTTCATGTTGATCAGCTGGAGCGGCTTCTCGGGGGTCGCCTCCCGCCAGCCGGTGTGCTGCAGCTTGTCCTCGGGCAGCGGGCCCAGGTCGCGCAGCAGCACCACGCCGGACAGCGGCACCAGCGCCATCGAGCCGATGAGGGTGTTGCGGATCATCTTGCGGCGGCCGAAGCCGGACTCGGCGGCGCCGGTCCTGAACTGCTCGATGACGTCCGCGCGGACCTCGTCGCTGGCCTCGATCGGGTGACGCTCGGCCGGCAGCTCGTGGTCGGACATCAGGGTGCGGGCCCAGTGGACCGCACCCGCGCCGATGCAGAACAACGCGACACCGAGGGTCATGCCCAGCGCGAAGTTCAGCGCGCTGATGTTGCCCAGCGGCCACACCGTCACGATCTTGTCCGGGTCGATGGCCACGTACGAGGCGATGAAGCCCACGGTGGCGAGCATCGAGACCACGAACATCAGCGACACCTGGCGCTCGGCCCGCTTGGCGGCCCGCTCGTCGATGTCGGTGCGGCGGAACTCGTGGGCCGGCAGGCCCGGGTCGGCGAACGGGTCGCCGTGGGCAGCCACCTCGTGGTGCCCGGCGGAGCCGTGCGGCTCCGGGAGCTTCTCTTCTGACATGTCCTGGCTCACGACTTCTTGGCCTTGGTGGTGTGGGCGGCGACCCAGATCGCGACCGCGATGAGCGTGCCGAGACCGAAGATCCAGCCGAACAGACCCTCGGTCACCGGACCGAGGCTGCCCAGCGTGAGACCACCGGGGTTGGGCTCATCGTTGGTGGTGTGGCGGACGAAGGCCACGATCTGCTTCTTCTGCTCCTCGGGCATGACGCCGTCCGGGAACGACGGCATGTTCTGCGGGCCGGTCTGCATGGCCTCGTAGATGTGCTTGGCCTCGACGCCCTCCAGGGACGGCGCGTACTTGCCCTTGGTCAGGGCACCGCCCTGGCCGGCGAAGTTGTGGCACTGCGCGCAGTTGGTGCGGAACAGCTCGCCGCCCTTGGAGATGTCCTCCGGGTCGGTCGAGGTGTACGCCTCGTGGTCGGGGACCGCGGGGCCGGGGCCCAGGGAGGCCACGTAGGCGGCCATCTGGTCGATCTGCGACTGCGGGTAGATGTTCGGCTTGCTCGGCACCTGGGCGCCGGGCTGCTGGGCCGGCATGCGGCCGGTGGCGACCTGGAAGTCGACCGCGGCGGCGCCGACGCCGACCAGGCTCGGACCGTCGCTGGAGCCCTGGCCGTTGAGGCCGTGGCAGGAGGAGCAGCCCACGGCGAAGAGCTTCTTGCCCTCCTCGATCGCGAGCGACTGCGCGGCGACGTCGGCCTGCGCCTTGTCGGCGGGCGCGAACGCGGCGTACAGCCCCCCGGTGGCCGCCAGGGCGAGAATTAGGACGACCAGCGCCGCCAATGGGTGGCGCCGTCGTGCGGAGAGCTTTTTCACGGAATAACCCCGGTGTCAGGATCTGGTCGACTGGTGGGTGCACCCGGCGGCCGGTCTGGCCGGCACGAGGCTGCCTGTCTAGGGCTGCGCGCGCGGTCGGTCGGTGGGAGCGTCGGCACCGGCGAAAGGGCCGTCGTCGTGGACGGCGGACCCCGGGCCGGTGGCCAGCGACCTGATCAGCTGGTTACTTGATCAGGTAGATGGTCGCGAACAGGCCGATCCACACGACATCGACGAAGTGCCAGTAGTACGACACCACGATGGCGGCGGTGGCCTGCTCGTGAGTGAAGCGCTTGGCTGCGTACGTCCGTCCCAGGACCAGCAGGAAGGCGATCAGACCACCCGTCACGTGAAGACCGTGGAAGCCGGTGGTGAGGTAGAACACCGTGCCGTACGGGTCGGAGGACAGCGTCAGGCCGTCCTTCTTGACCAGCTCGGTGTACTCGAAGACCTGCCCGCCGATGAAGATCGCGCCCATCACGAAGGTGATGACGAACCACGAGCGGAGCTTCTTCACGTCCCCGCGCTCGGCGGCGAACACGCCGAGCTGGCAGGTCAGCGAGGAGAGCACCAGGATCGTGGTGTTGACCGAGGAGAAGGGCACGTTGAGGGCGTGCGCCTTCTCGCTCCAGTACTCGGCTCCCTTGACGGAGCGGAGCGTGAAGTACATCGCGAAGAGGGCCGCGAAGAACATCAACTCGGAACTGAGCCAGACGATCGTTCCGACGCTGACCATGTTCGGCCGGTTGACCGATCCGTGCGCGTGCCCGGTTTCTACTGCTGTTGCTGTCGCCACGACGGACATTATGTCGGTCCCTTATTCCGTCTTCACGCCGGGGGGTCTCCCTCGGAGTGTCCGGTGCGTGCGGTATGCCCCCCTGGGCTCCGGAGGGGCCGCCGAGGGGGGCCCGGGGTGGGGCCGACCAGGGCGGTGTCCCTTTTCTGACGGTTCCTCGGAGGGCCCTTCGACCCTGTTGCCCTGCGTGTCGCTGCCGGCCCCGGCGGGTGCGGGGGACTAAGGGGAGGGCCCCGCTGTCGGCCGTACGAGTGGACTGCGTGCACCGGGGTGACGGGCCGTCCTCCGGGCGGGTGAGCCGGGCCGCGTCCGCGGGCGCGGCGGCTTGAGACGGATCGCGCCGGAGGGCCCCCGCGGCGGGTGATCGGGAGTAGCATCCGGGTTGAGGCGAACGTGGTCCGGATCACACTGCGAGGGAGCAGGGCCCATGGCGTACACACCCGACGAGACGCTCACCGTCCTCGTCTACAGCGACAACCGCAACACGCGCGAGCAGGTGCTGACCGCCCTCGGCCGGCGGCCGGCCGCGGACCTGCCGGAGCTGGAGTACCTGGAGTGCGCGACCACCCCCGCCGTGCTGCGGGCACTGGAGAAGGGGGGAGTGGACCTCTGCGTGCTGGACGGCGAGGCGGTGCCCGCCGGCGGGCTCGGGCTGGGGCGCCAGCTCAAGGACGAGATCTACGGCTGCCCCCCGGTGCTGGTGCTGATCGGCCGGCCGCAGGACTCCTGGCTCGCCGCCTGGAGCCGGGCCGACGCCGCGATCTCCCACCCGGTGGACCCGGTGGCGCTCGCCGAGTCCGTGTCCGCCCTGCTGCGCGGCCGGGTGGCCAAGCGGACGCCCGCGAACCACTGACGGCCGCCGCCCGGCCCCCGGAACGCGCCGTCTCAGCCTGAGAGAAAGGGGCACCGGGCGCGGCCCGCCGCTGGATAGGCTGACTCCACTCCCTGGGGATCCCTTCGGAGCCACCGACAAGAGCTGGAGTCAGCCATGGTGAACGTGAACCCTGCGAACGGCGGCAGCGACCCCGCGCAGGTGGTCCGCACCTGGCCGGACGT
This sequence comes from Kitasatospora sp. NPDC054939, assembly GCF_053610105.1. Taxonomy (NCBI): domain Bacteria; kingdom Bacillati; phylum Actinomycetota; class Actinomycetes; order Kitasatosporales; family Streptomycetaceae; genus Kitasatospora; species Kitasatospora sp. NPDC054939. Next base: position 26,702 of record NZ_JBSGXP010000022.1, read on the forward strand.
CCTGTCGGCACTGCTGAGGGGCGACGACCTCGACCGGGCCGACACCGCCTGGGCGATGGACCGGATCATGAGCGGCGAGGCCAGCCCGGTGCAGGTGGCCGGCTTCATGGTGGCGCTGCGGGCCAAGGGCGAGACGGTCGACGAGATCTCCGGCCTGGTCGACGCGATGTACGCGCACGCCGAGCCGCTGCACATCCCCGGGCCCGCCGTCGACATCGTCGGCACCGGCGGCGACCGGGCGAAGACCGTCAACATCTCCACCATGTCGGCGATCGTCGCGGCGGCGGCCGGCGCCAAGGTCGTCAAGCACGGCAACCGGGCGGCGTCCTCCGCGAGCGGCTCCTCGGACGTCCTGGAGAAGCTGGGCATCGCCCTCGACCTGGACGCCCGCCGGGTCGCCGAGGTCGCCGAGGAGGTCGGGCTGACCTTCTGCTTCGCCGCGAAGTTCCACCCGGCGATGCGGCACGCCGCCCCGGCCCGGCGCGACCTCGGGGTGCCGACCGCCTTCAACATCCTCGGCCCGCTCACCAATCCGGCCCGGGTCACCGCGCACGCGATCGGCTGCTTCGACACCCGGCTCGCCGGGCTGATCGCCGGCGTGCTGGCCCGGCGCGGCTCCACCGCCCTGGTCTTCCGCGGCGACGACGGGCTGGACGAGCTGACCATCTCCACCACCTCGCGGGTGTGGGTCGTGCGCGGCGGCGAGGTCACCGAGACCGCCTTCGACCCGCGGGACATCGGCATCGAACTGGTCGGCATCGAGGCCCTGCGCGGCGCCGACGCGGCGTACAACGCGGAGGTCGCCCGGCGGCTGCTGGCCGGCGAGCAGGGGCCGGTGCGGGACGCCGTCCTGCTCAACACGGCCGCCGCGCTGGTCGCGCTGGACCTCACCGACGCCCCGCTCGCCGAGCAGCTGGCGGCCGGTGCCCAGCGGGCCGCCGCGGCGATCGACTCGGGCGCCGCGCAGGACCTCCTGAAGCGCTGGGCGGACGCCACCGCCCGGGCCTGACCGGGAGCCGAAGGGCCCGCGGGGGAGCCCCCGCGGGCCCTTCGGCGTGCCCCGCGCCGTCCGGATGGCGGACCGGTGTTTGACCACCCGGCAGCTCCGGCCTAGAGTCTTCGCCAGGTCATGAGTGACAGCGCCAAGCCCCAGCTGGCTGTCCGGCAACCCTCCGTCCGTGGCGGGGTGCCCTGGGTGAGGACCGGGTCGTACGGCGATGGGTCCGTGCGGCAAGCGCGGGCACCGGACGACACGCACTCCCGGGGTCCTCACCTCGAAGGAGTGCATCGCCATGTCCGTCGCCACCGAAATCTGCGCCCCGCTCGCCGTCCTCGGCCGTGACGTCCAGGTCCCGCTCGCCGACGGCGGCAAGGTCGGCTACGCGGCCCTCGACTACGCCGCCAGCGCCCCCGCCCTGCAGCGGGTCTGGGACGACGTCGCCGCCTACGCCCCGTACTACGGCAGCGTCCACCGCGGCGCCGGCTACCTGTCGCAGCTCTCCACCGACCTGTTCGAGCAGAGCCGCCGCACCGTCGCCGAGTTCCTGGACCTGCGCGAGGGCGACCAGGTGGTCTTCACCCGCGCCACCACCGACTCGCTGAACCTGCTGGCCGGCGCCGTCCCGGCGGGCACCCGGGTGTTCGCCTTCGAGACCGAGCACCACGCCTCGCTGCTGCCGTGGGCCCACGCCGGACTGGACGTCAGCTACCTGCGCGCCCCGCGCTCCCGTGCCGAGGCGGTCGCCGCCCTGGACGCCGCGCTCGCCGCCGCCCCCGAGGGCCCCAAGCTGCTCTGCGTCACCGGCGCCTCCAACGTCACCGGCGAGATCTGGCCGGTAGCCGAGCTCACCGCCACCGCCCACCGGCACGGCGCCCGGGTCGTGCTGGACGCCGCCCAGCTGGCCCCGCACCACCGGGTCTCGGTGCGCGAGCTGGACGTCGACTGGATCGCCTTCTCCGGCCACAAGCTGTACGCGCCGTTCGGCGCCGGGGTCCTGGCCGGCCGCAGCGACTGGCTGGACGCCGCCGAGCCCTACCTGGCCGGCGGCGGTGCCACCCGGACCGTCGCCCGGGAGGGCGACGGCTCGGTCGCCGTCCAGTGGAACGCCGGCCCGGCCCGCCACGAGGCCGGCTCCCCGAACGTCATCGGCGCCTACGCCATCGCCTCCGCCTGCCGGGCGCTCACCGAGGCCGGCTTCGACGCGCTGGAGGCCCGCGAGCAGGAGCTGATCGCCCGGCTGACGGCCGGCCTGGCCGAGGTGCCCGAGGTCAAGGTGCTCAACCTCTTCGGCGCGGACTCCGCCCGGGTCGGGGTGCTCTCCTTCGTCGTCCAGGGCTGGAACAGCTCGCACTTCTCGGCCGCGCTCTCCGCCGAGTACGGCATCGGGGTGCGCGACGGGCTCTTCTGCGCCCACCCGCTGCTGCGCACGCTGCTCGGCGACGAGGACGTGGCGCCCTCCGAGTGCGGTGCGCCCGAGCCGTCGCTGCCGGGCGAGCGCAGCCTCAACGCCATCCGGGTCAGCTTCGGCGCGGGCACCCCGGACGAGCACGTCGACCGCTTCCTGGCGGCCGTCCGCGAGCTGGTCGCGGACGGCGCCGCGTGGAACTACCGCAACGAGGGCGGCCGCTGCGTCGCCGACACCCGCCGGTAGTGGCGGGGCGCGCCCGGCCTACTCCAGGCCGAGCGCGAACGCGGCCTCCAGGTCGTGCTGGGAGTAGGTGCGGAAGGCGATCTGGGTCTCGGTGTGGGCGACCCCCGGGACCTTGTTCAGCCGGCCCGGGATGACGTCGGCCAGGTCGTCGTGCCGGCGCACCCGCACCATCGCCACCAGGTCGTACCCGCCGGTCACCGAGTAGACCTCGCTGACGCCCTCGATGGCCGCGATGGCCTCGGCGATCTCCGGGATGCGGTCGACACTGGTCTTGATCAGGACGATGGCGGTGATCACTGTTCGGGCTCCTTTGTGAGGTGGCGCCAGCTTAGGGCCTGGGCACTCGCGAGCAGGAGGCCGGCCGAGAACCCGATGACGTGCACCAGGTACGCCACCCCGGGCCCGGCCGAGTGCACCGACCACCACTGCAGGCCGAACCAGAGCCCCAGCACCAGCCAGGCCGGGAAGCGCAGCGGCAGGAAGAACAGCACCGGCACGAGCGTGGTGACCCGGGCCTTCGGATGGAGCCGCAGGTAGGCGCCGAGCACCGCCGAGATCGCCCCCGAGGCGCCGATCAGCACCCGGGTCGCGTCGGGGGAGTGCGCCTCGGCGAGCGCGTAGCCGTACGTGGCCAGGCAGCCGGTGCCCAGGTAGAAGAGGAGGAACCGGGCCCGGCCGAGCCCGGCCTCCACCGCGGCGCCGAAGACCTGCAGGAAGAGCAGGTTGCCCAGCAGGTGCAGCCAGCCGGCGTGCAGGAAGAGCGAGCTGAGCACCGAGAGCGCCGGGACCTTGCCCGGGGTCGGCGCGGCCGGGCAGCCCGGCACCGGGTCCGGGGCGTCCGCCAGCTGAGCGGCGGTGAGCGGCCGGCCGGAGAGCAGTTCGGCGGGGACGGCGCCCCAACGCTGCTCGTACCGCTGCTCCGCGCAGAGGCGGTCCCGGCCCGTGCCGTACGCCGGGTCGAGGCCGGCCGCCGGGGCGAGCAGGAAGACCAGGGTGTTGAGCGCGATCAGCGCGCGGGTGACGACCGGGGTCGGACCGGTCGGGCGGTCGCCCCGGGCACCGGTGCGGTCGCGGACCGGGAGCGCCATGGGCCCCAGCATTCCCCCGTCCGGCGGCCCCGGCACCCGTTGTACGGCAGGTGGCCCAGCGCGTCCGCGGTATTGCCCCAGGCAATAGGCTTGGGGCGGGCATTCCCGCCTCCCGCCGCCGACGCCGGGGCTCCGGGGGGAGCGCCTGCGCCCACCCAGGGACCAGCCGAGAGGACCCCGATGACCGTCCCCGCCCTGACCGCAGAGACCCGTTGGCGCTGCACGCTGTGCGGCAACCTGACCCGCTTCGACGTGACCCGCACCGCGCGGGTGACCGAGTTCCTCCACTTCGACCTGGCCGGCGAGTCCAAGGTCGAGGAGACCGAGGTGCTCAGCGAGACCGTCGAGTCGGTGCGCTGCCGCTGGTGCAACGCGGTCGACCAGGTCGAGCTGGTGGCCCGCCCGGACGCGGAGGCCGCGCAGGCCGAGGCCGCCGAGGGCGAGCAGGGCTGACGCCCGCCCCGTGCGGTGCCCGGTGCGCGGCGCGCCCGCGCACCGCACGGGACAATACGTACGGATGGTACGGAGCGTGACGTCGGGGCGGCGGCCCAGGGCCGGGCGCACCCCGCAGGACAGGATCGGAGCCGAGGACGTGGTGGACGCAGCGATGGAGCCCGGCGGGCCGCAGGGGCAGCCGCCCGCTGTGGACGCGCAGGCGCCGCACGCGGTCGAGGCCGTCCCGTCCGGTGAGGGCTCCGGCGGCCCGGCGGAGCCGGACGCGGCGGCCGAGCCCCCGACAGGCGACCCGGAGGCGGACCGCGCCGCCGAGCACCTGGACCGGCCGCTGCCGGAGGGCGTGCGCCGCCGGGTGGTGGGCCTGGCCGCCGACGCGCTGGGCGGCCTGCCGGCCGCCGACCTGCCGCAGTCGCTGCGCCCGTACGCCAAGTTCACCCCGGCCCGGCGGGCCAAGTACGCGGCGACGGCGCTGGCCGCCGCCCTGGAGTCCGAGCCGTCCTTCCGGGTGCGGATAGCGGACCGGCTGCGGCTGGGCCAGCCCGACCTGGTGCGGGCGCTGGAGAGCGGCACGGTGCCCGGCGCCGCCGATCCGATGGACGTCGCGGCCGCCGCCTACCTGGTGCGTTCGGCGGGCTGGAGCCGGCTGGTCGCGGAGGCCGGCGAGGAGGCCGAGCGGGCCGGCGCGGAGGGCGCCGCGGCGGAGGCCGCACGGCTGGTGGAGAAGCTGCAGGCGGAGCTCTCCGAGCTGCGGGCGGCGGCCCGGACGGACCTGGAGCGCCAGCGGGCCGAGGCCGAGGGCGTGCGCAAGGAGGCGGACTCGCTGCGCAAGAAGGTCCGCTCGCTGGAGAGCGACACCCGCCGGGCGCAGGCCGAGACGCGCCGGCTGGCCGCCGAGCTGGAGGCGCTGCGGGCGCAGTCGGCCGCCGAGCGCAGCGCCGCCGAGAGCGAGTCCCGCCGGCTGAAGCACCGGGTATCGGAGCTGGAGGGCGCGGCCGAGCAGGGCCGGCGCTCGGCCCGCGAGGGGCGCAGCGTGGAGGACATGCGGCTGCGGCTGCTGCTGGACACCGTGCTGCAGTCGGCGCAGGGGCTGCAGCGGGAGCTGGCGCTGCCGGTCGCGCAGATCCGGCCGGCGGACCTGGTGGAGGCGGTGGTGCCCGGTTCGGCCTCGCCGCACGACGTGGCCCGGCGTGCCCTGGCGGAGGACGATCCGGCGCTGCTGGACCAGTTGCTGGCGCTCCCGCAGGTCCATCTGGTGGTGGACGGCTACAACGTGACGAAGACCGGCTACCCGACCCTGCCCCTGGAGCAGCAGCGGCTGCGGCTGCTGGGCGGTCTGGCGATGCTGGCGCAGCGCACGCAGGCGGAGGTCACCTGTGTGTTCGACGGCCAGGACCTCGACGTGCCGGTGATCATGGCGCCGCCGCGCGGGGTGCGGGTGCGCTTCTCCCGGACCGGCGAGACGGCGGACGAGCTGATCAGGCGGCTGGTGCGGGCCGAGCCGCAGGGCCGTCCGGTGGTGGTGGTCTCGGCGGACCGGGAGGTTGCGGAGGGCGTGCGGAAGGCGGGCGCGCGCCCCGTGGCGTCGGTCCTGCTGCTGAACCGGCTGGCCCGGCCCTAGTACGGTGCCTCGGGGCACTACCCTTTGGTGACGCGCGGTCAGCCGTCGGCTTGCCGTGCTGTGTGGATCCCGTGAAGCCGGGACGGGGGCCGGAAGTTCGTACTCCGCAGGGAGTGGCGCAATCCTGTGATCTTCACTAGGGTCTGGCGTCAAACCTATTTTCCGGATTCTCACTCGTACGGGTGAGTCCAAAGGAAGAAGGAGCCCCTCCTTGGCCTCCCACCGCCGTCCCAAGCAGCCGAGCCGCGCGCGGGTCTCCGTGCTCACTGCCGCCGCTGCGACCGCGGTCGCCCTCTCCGCGCAGGTCAGCGCGCACGCCGCCCCGCCGAAGCCGTCCAAGGAGGACGTCAAGACGCAGGTCGACCAGCTTCACGAAGAGGCGGAGCAGGCCACCGAGAAGTTCAACGCCGCCCAGGAGCGGGCCGAGCAGCTGCGCAAGCAGGCCACCCAGCTGCAGGACCAGGTCGCCCGCGGCCAGGAGCAGATGACGCAGCTGCAGGCCGGCCTGGCCGAGGTGGCGGGCGAGCAGTACCGCTCCGGCGGCATCGACCCGTCCGTCCAGCTGATGCTGGCCTCCGACCCGTCCGGCTACCTGGACAAGGCCTCCAGCGTCCAGCAGGCCTCCACCAGCCAGGCCGAGGCGCTCAAGGGCCTGCTCGACCAGCAGCGCCGGCTGGACCAGCAGAAGACCGAGGCCGCGGCCGTCCTGGCCTCGCTGGACAGCACCACCAAGGACCTCAACCAGTCCAAGGCGGATGTCAACCGCAAGCTCAAGGAGGCGCAGGACCTCCTCAACTCGCTCAGCGCCGCCGACCGCGCCGCGCTGCAGCAGGCCAAGCAGGCCGCCGACCGCGCCTCGCGCGACGCCGCCCGCGCCGACCTGAGCGCCCCGCTGCCGGAGGCCGCCGGCTACGCGGGCGTCGCCGTCGGCAAGGCGATGAGCAAGCAGGGCTCGCCGTACCAGTGGGGGGCCACCGGATCGAGCACGTTCGACTGCTCGGGCCTGATGGTCTGGGCGTACAAGCAGGCGAACGTCTCGCTGCCGCGCACCTCGCAGGCGCAGGGCAACGTCGGCACCCGGGTGCCCTCGCTCGCCGAGGCCCAGCCGGGCGACCTCATCATCTACCGCTCCGACCGCAGCCACGTGGCGATGTACATCGGCAACGGCCTGGCCGTCCACGCGCCGCGCACCGGTGACGTCGTCAAGGTCATGAAGGCCGACGGCCGGTCGGACGGCATGAGCGTCAACACCATCCGCCGCGTCGTCTGACGGACCGGCAGTACCCCCGGGACACGCCCGGACCGGCCCGCCCGGTCCTGTGATCCGCGCCACCCCTCCGGGAGGGGTGGCGCGGTTGTTTGCGGTGTCCGGTCGGGAAACGGTCAGCCCTGTGCGGTCGGCCGATCACACGTGGTCATATTCACAAATGAACTCAGCTGACATTCCATCTTTTTTCTGACAACGATTTGAACGGATCACGGATTCATTACTAGGGTCGTGCCTTGAACCACCGCACAGTCGATCACCCAGCCCGGGTGGCGGCGGTGGTTACCGCCGAGTTCGCGAGGCAGCTGGGACAGTCCGACTGTCCGACAGGGGACCCCTCCGGGGGGGCTGCACAGCGGAGCCGGGGAACCATGTTCCTCCGGGGTGAATCGGCGCCAGGTCGGCCCGTGGAAGGGCCGGTGAGGCGTCGTAGGGCATGCTTCCGGCCCGAACCCGTCAGCTCACCCGGTAGGCGGACGTAGGAAGAAGGAGTCCGCCTTCGTGGCGTCCCATCGTCGTCCCAAGCCTGCCGGCCGCGCCCGCGTCTCGATCCTGACCGCCGCCGCCGCCGCGGCCGTCGCCCTCTCCTCGCAGTCCGGCGCGCACGCCGACCCGATGCCGAGCAAGGACCAGGTCAAGGAGCAGGTCGACCAGCTCCACGAGCAGGCCGAGGTCGCCACCGAGAAGTACAACGGATCCGTCGCCAAGCAGCAGGAGCTGCAGAAGCAGGTCGGCGAGATCCAGGACAAGGTGGCCCGTCAGCAGGCCCAGGTGACCGACCTGCAGGGCGGCCTGGCCGAGATCGCCGCCGAGCAGTACCGCAACGGCGGCATATCGCCGACCGTCGAGCTGATGCTCTCGACCAACCCGGACAGCTTCCTGACCCAGGCCGGCACCCTCAACCAGGCCGGCAGCACCCAGTCCGGCGCGCTGAAGGAGCTCAAGGAGCAGCAGCGCAAGCTCGACCAGGACCGCTCCGAGGCGCAGACCAAGCTCAACGAGCTGGAGTCCACCACCCAGCAGCTGAAGGCCTCCAAGGAGGAGGTCCAGGCCAAGCTGGCGAAGGCCCAGGAACTGCTCAACACGCTGACCGAGCAGGAGCGCGAGCAGCTGCGCCTGGCCGAGGAGAAGGCCGCGCTGGAGGCGAAGCAGAAGGCCGAGCAGGCCAAGCTGGACGCCGCCAAGGCCGCGGCCGGTGCCGCCGACCGCGCCTCGCGCGACGCCGCCCGCCCGGCGGCCGGCTCCACCGCCGCCACCTCGCCGGTGGCCAAGCCGCCGGCCCCGGCCGCGAACAGCTCGCGCGCCGCGGCGGCCATCGCCGCCGCCGAGAGCAAGCTGGGCGCCCCGTACGTCTACGGCGCCACCGGTCCGTCCTCGTTCGACTGCTCCGGCCTCACCGGGTGGGCGTACGCCCAGGCGGGTGTGTCGCTGCCGCGCACCTCGCAGCAGCAGGCCGGCGCCGGCACCAACGTGGGCACCAACCTCGCCAACGCCCAGCCCGGCGACCTGATCATCTACCGCGCCGACCGCAGCCACGTCGCGCTGTACGTGGGCGGCGGCCAGGTCATCCACGCGCCGAAGCCCGGCGCCAACGTGCGCTACGAGACCGCCAGCATGCTGCCGATCTCGGCCATCGTGCGGGTCTGATCCCGCGTCGCTCCTCCCGCAGGCCCGGCCTCCCCTCCCGGAGGCCGGGCCTGCGGCTTTGCCGTCGACCGGCCGCATGTCCGATTCAGGGTCAAATATTCGATCCCGCGGGGGTTTGGACTCACTCGTCCCGAATCGCTAACGTCTGCCACCGGACTCCGCTTCCCCGACCGCCCGATCCCGGTGCGGCGGCGGGTCCGGGCCGCAGGATCGGAGCCGCCGCCGCATGTCCGTGCACCGCCGACACCCGCTGCCAGGAGCGCATGCGCTCGCCCGTGCGCTGGTCCTGACCGCGGCGGCGACGACCGCGCTGGGGGTGGCGACGGGCGGCACCGCCCAGGCCGTCCCCGGGGTCCCGGACGGGCCGACCGCCCGCAAGGACGTCAAGGCCCAGGTCGAGCAGCTCTACGACGAGGCCGAGCAGGCCTCGGAGCGGTACAACGCCGCCCAGGAGAACCAGCAGCGGCTCCAGGCCGAGGCCGGCGCCCTCCAGGACCAGCTCGCCCTCGCCCAGGAACGGCTGAACGAACTGCGCGGCGACCTCGCCACCCTGGCCGGCGCCGAGTACCGCGCCGGCGGGCCGGCCAGGACCGTCCAGCTGATGCTCGCCACCGATCCCGAGGGCTACCTCGCCCGCGCCCGCAGCCTCGACGTCTCCGCCGAGCAGCAGAACGGGACCCTGCGGGAGATGGTGGGCCGTCAGCGCAGGCTCGACCAGCGCCGCGCAGAGGCCGGCGCCAAGCTCGCCGAACTCGACGACGTCCGCCGCTCCCTCGCCGAGACCAAGGACCAGATCCAGCAGCGCCTGACCAAGGCGCAGCGGCTGCTCAACAGCCTCGGCGCCGCCGAACGGGCCCGGCTCACCGCCCAGGACGCCAGGGAGGCCGAGCAGCGCGCCACCCGGGGCGCCGACCGGGTCGACCTGGGCGATGCCGCGCCCGCCTCCGAACGCGGCGCCGCCGCGCTGGCCGCCGCGACCCGGATGATCGGCTCGCCGTACGTCTTCGGCTCCACCGGCCCCCGTGCCTTCGACTGCTCGGGTCTGATGTACTGGAGCTGGCGGCAGGCCGGAGTCACCCTGCCGCGCACCTCGCAGGCCCAGGCACACGCCGGCCGGAGGGTCAGTCTGTCCGAGGCGCAACCGGGAGACCTGGTGATCTACTACCGGGACATGCACCACGTGGGCATGTACGCGGGCGGCGGTGTGATCGTGCACGCCCCCTACCCGGGCGCCAAGGTCCGCTACGAGAGCGTCAACACGATGCCCGTCACGGGGGTGGTCCGGCTCTGAGCCCCACCGGGCAGCACACCGCCGGCCACGCCGGGGCGGTCCGCAGCGGACTGTCCCGGCGCGGCGCGCTGCTGCTCGCGGCCGGGGCCCTCGCCCAGCTGTCGGTGCCCCGCACGCCGCCCGCACCGGCGGGCGCTGCCGCGGCACCCCCGGCCCTGCCCGGCGCGCCCTCCCACCACGAACTCGCCGCCCTGCTCGCCGACCGGGCGCAGGCCCTGCGCACCGCCCTGGCCGCCGCGCCGCCGGCCGAGCTCGGCTACCGCACCCCGGTGCCCGGCCCGTCCGCCGGGCCGGGCCGCCTCTCGGTGACCGCCGAACTGGCCGCCCGGGTCGCCGGGTACGACGCCTACCCGGTGGTGCACCGGCGCCGGCTGGAGCTGGTCCACGACGGCCCCGGCGGCGGCTGGCGGGTGGCGCACGAGGAGGGCGCCGGCGGCGGGGCGCCGCTCTGGGACTTCGGCCCGCTGCGCGCCGCACAGGGCCGGCACTGCCTGGTCCTCGGCCTGGCCGACGGCCCCGACCCGGCCGGGCCCGCCGCCGTCGCCGACCGCGCCGTCCCGGCCGTCAACGCACTCTGGGGCACCGCCTGGGCCGGCCGGCTGCTGCTGGAACTCCCCGCCACCGGCGACCAGTTCGCCCGACTGCTGGACGTCCGCCCGGCCGACTGGGCGGACATGGCGGCCGTCACCACCGCGGCCCCTGGCGCCCCGCACACCGCCCCCGCCGACCGGATCGTGGTCAACCCCGAGGCGTACGAGCGGCTCAGCGCCTTCGGGCGGCAGGTGGTGCTCACCCATGAGGCGGTGCACGTCGCCACCCGGGCCGACACCCGGCCGTGGACGCCGCTCTGGCTCTCCGAGGGCGTCGCCGACTGGACCGGCTACCGGGACTCCGGCCGCACCGCCCGGCAGATCGCCCCCGAGCTGGCCCGGGACGTCGCCGAGGGACGGGTGCCCACCGAACTGCCCGCCGACGCGGCCTTCACGGCCGGGTCCGGCGGCATCGCCCAGGCGTACGAGCAGTCCTGGCTCGCCTGCGACCTGATCGCCCGCCGCCACGGGCCCGAGCGGCTGGTCGCGCTCTACCGGGCGGTCGGCGCGGCCGGGCCCGGCATCGGCCGCGAGCAGCTGCTCGACCGGGTGCTGCGCGCCGAGCTGGGCCTGGGACTGGGAGAGTTCACCGCGCACTGGGTCGGCACGATGCTCGCCCAGCTGCGGGCCTAGACACGCCCTGGGGCGCGCCCCAGGGCATGGCCTAGCGGTCGGCCGGGGCGGGGCGCTCGATGCCGTCCAGCAGGTCCTGCTCGTACGCGATGCCGGGGCGCACCGGGTAGGCGGCGCCCACCGGTTCGGCGCCGGCCAGCACGACGGTCGCCGGCAGCACCGCCGGGCCCCGGGTGGAGCGCCAGAGCCGGATGCAGGAGAGCACGGTGGCGGCGATCAGCAGCACGTTGCGCGCCGCCAGGGTGGTGACGCCCCACGGCTGGCTCTGGACGACCTGGCCGAACAGGACCGGGAACTCCATCAGGGTCAGCGGTGCGGCGATCAGGAGCAGCAGCGCCACCGGGCGCTGGCTGGTGCCGCGCACGGTCAGGCAGACCGCCGCCGCGCCGATCAGCCAGACCAGGTACTGCGGGCTGATCACCCGGCTGGTCACGGTGAACACCAGCAGCGCGGCCAGCGCCGCGTCGTACATCGTCGCGGCGTTGCGGCGGCGGGCCGTCCAGCGCCAGAACAGCAGCCAGGCGAAGCCGAGCACGGTGGCGGCCATCATCACCTTGCTGATGACCTCGACCCACGGCCCGAGCATCTCGGCCGAGCCGTAGTTCATCGTCACCCGGCCGTCCCACTCCCCGGCCAGCCGGGCGAAGTGGATCGGCAGGGCGCCGACCGACTCGATCTCGATCCCGCGCTCCTTCTGGAACTTCAGGAACTCGAAGGCACCGTTCATCCCGGCCGCCAGCAGGAACGCGACCGCCCCGGCGGCGGCCGCGGCGGCCGTCCAGGAACGGCGGGTGCGGCGGCCGGAGGGGGTCCCGATCAGGGCGAGCAGCGGCCAGATCTTGATGATCCCGCCCAGGCCCAGCAGCACCCCGCCGACGGCCGGGCGGCGCACCAGCGCGAGCAGGCCGGCCACCGCGATCGCGGTCACGAGGATGTCGTAGCGGTTGTAGATCATCGGGCCGAGCAGCGGCACCGCCGCCACCCAGAGCCAGGCGCCGAGCAGCGACCGGCCCCGGCGCACGCCGGCCCGGACCAGCAGGCCCATCGCCAGGACGTCCGAGACCCCGCAGATCACCCAGAAGGAGACCAGGTACGACCACGGCAGCAGCCCCGGGAGCAGGATCACCGGGGCGGCGCCCGGCGGGTACTGCCAGGTCACGTCGTCCAGCGGGAAGGTGCCGGTCTGCAGCACCTGGTACCAGCCGTGGTAGATCACCGCGACGTCGGCGGTGATGTCGCCGCCGGGCATCGACAGGACGTTGGTCAGCAGCAGGATCAGCACCGCCCGGGTGCCCAGCCAGCCCGCGCCGAGCGCGAGAACCGCGCCGACCCGGGTCGCGGGGCGCCCGGCGCCCGCTGCCGGACCGGGGCCGCCGACGCTGGAAGTACCGGACTCGATGGCCGGGGCCAACTCCACTGCGCTCCCTCGTTCGTCTCGGACGTCCCCACCGGAGGCGTCGCGCGACGCTCCCCCGGCCGTCGGCCGGCCGGGGCTGTACCCCCCTCGGACCGCCGTGCCGGCTCCCACCGGTACCGGTGCCCAGGTGTCAGGACTGACCCGGGGGTCAAACGGTTGCCGAAGGCGGATCCGTTCCCGGCGGGTCATGGTGTTGACCTATCGTACGGATCACCCAGCCCTGAACCGAGCACCCCCCGACCGAGCGAGCCGTGGCCCGATGCACAAGACCTTGATCGTCACCAACGACTTCCCGCCCAGGCCCGGCGGTATCCAGGCCTTCGTCCACAACATGGCGGTGCGTCAGCCCGCCGGGAGCATCGTGGTGTACGCCTCCGGCTGGCGCGACGGCAGCGAGGTCGCCCGCTTCGACGCCGAGCAGCCGTTCCCGGTGATCCGCGACCGGACGAAGGTGATGGTTCCCACACCCCGGGTCACCCGGCGGGCCGCCGAGATCCTCCGGGCGGAGGGGTGCGACTCCGTCTGGTTCGGCGCCGCCGCCCCGCTCGGACTGATGGCCCCCGCGCTGCGCCGGGCCGGGGCCGGCCGACTGCTCGGCATGACCCACGGGCACGAGGCCGCCTGGGCCCAGCTGCCGGTCGCCCGGCAGCTGCTGCGCCGGATCGGCGCGGGCACCGACACCCTCACCTACCTCGGCGAGTACACCCGCTCCCGGATCGCCGACGCCGTCGGGCCCGAGGCCGCCGCCCGGATGGTCCAGCTGCCGCCCGGCGTCGACGAGACGACCTTCCACCCCGACTCGGGCGGCGCCGAGCTGCGCCGCCGACTCGGCCTCGCGGACCGGCCGGTGGTCGTCTGCGTCTCCCGCCTGGTGCCCCGCAAGGGCCAGGACACCCTGATCGAGGCGATGCCGCAGATCCTCGCCGACGTGCCGGACGCCGTCCTGCTGATCGTCGGCGGCGGCCCCTACCGCGCCGACCTGGAGAAGCTGGCCGACGCCCGCGGCGTACGGGCCTCGGTGCGCTTCACCGGCTCGGTGCCGTGGGAGGAGCTGCCCGCGCACTACGGCGCCGGCGACGTCTTCGCCATGCCCTGCCGCACCCGCCGGGGCGGGCTGGACGTCGAGGGCCTGGGCATCGTCTACCTGGAGGCCTCCGCCACCGGGCTGCCGGTCGTCGCGGGGGACTCCGGCGGCGCCCCGGACGCGGTGCTGGAGGGGGAGACCGGCTACGTGGTGCCGGGCGGCTCGGCGCAGGCGGCGGCCGAGCGGATCGTCCGACTGCTGAACGACGAGGAGCTGCGCCGGCGGATGGGCGAGGCCGGGCGGCGCTGGGTGGACCGCTCCTGGCGCTGGGACCTGCTGGCCGGGCGGCTCACCTCGCTGCTCGCGGGCTGACCCGGCGACCGGACGGCAGCGGGCCCCCGCCGGAACGGGGGCCCGCTGCTGCGGCGCCGTCGCGCTCAGCGCCGGTAGAGCGCCTCGACGTCGTCCGCGAAGTCCTTCAGCACGACGTTGCGCTTGAGCTTCAGCGAGGGCGTCAGGTGGCCGGTGGCCTCGGAGAACACGGTGTCCAGCAGCCGGAAGCGCTTGACCGCCTCGGCGTGCGAGACGGCGGCGTTGCCGTCGTCGACCGCGGCCTGGACGGCGGCCAGCAGGTCCGGGTCCTCGCGCAGCTCGGCGAGCGTCGCGCCGGCGGGCTTGCCGTTGAGCTCCTTCCACTTCGGGAAGAAGTCCTCGTCCACGGTGACCAGGCAGGCGATGTACGGCCTGCGGTCGCCGACCACCATCACCTCGCCGATCAGCGCGTGCGCCCGGATCCGGTCCTCGATCACCGCGGGGGCGACGTTCTTGCCGCCGGCCGTGACGATGATCTCCTTCTTGCGCCCGGTGATCGTCAGGTAGCCGTCGGCGTCCAGCGTGCCGATGTCGCCGGTGGCGAACCAGCCGTCCACCAGGGCGTCGGCGGTGGCCTTCGGGTTGTTCCAGTAGCCGGTGAAGACCTGCGGGCCCTTCAGCAGCACCTCGCCGTCCTCGGCGATCCGTGCCGCCGAGCCGGGCAGCGGCTGGCCGACCGTGCCGATCTTCGGCTTGTCCGGAGGGTTGAAGGCGGTGGCGGCGCAGGTCTCGGTCAGGCCGTAGCCCTCCAGGACGGTGAAGCCGATGCCGCGGTAGAAGTGGCCCAGCCGCTCGCCGAGCGGAGCGCCGCCCGAGATCGCGTGGGTGGCCCGGCCGCCGAGTGCGGCCCGCAGCTTGCTGTAGACCAGCTTGTCGAAGACCGCGTGCTTCAGCCGCAGGACCAGCCCCGCGCCGCCCTGGTCCAGGGCCCGGCTGTAGGCGATGGCGGTCTCGGCGGCCTTGTCGAAGATCTTGCCCTTGCCGTCGGCCTGGGCCTTGGTGCGGGCGGTGTTGTAGACCTTCTCGAACACTCTGGGCACGCCCAGGATCAGCGTCGGCCGGAACGAGGCCAGCTCGGCGGTGACGTCCTTGATGTCCGAGACGTGGCCCAGCTTGATCGGGGCGATCGCGGCGGCGATCTCGGCGATCCGGCCCAGCACGTGGGCCAGCGGCAGGAAGAGCAGCACGGAGGACTCGCCGGTGCGGAACAGCTCCGGCATCCGGGCCGTCACGTTGCCCAGTTCGGCGAGGAAGTTGCCGTGGGTGAGCTGGCAGCCCTTCGGGCGGCCGGTGGTGCCCGAGGTGTACACGATGGTGGCGATCGAGTCGGCCACCGCGGTCGCGCGGTGCTCGGCGACGGTCGCGTCGGTGACCTTCAGCCCGGCCTCGGCGAGCGTCGCCTGGGCGCCCCGCTCGATCTGCCAGGCGTGCCGCAGCTCCGGCAGGCGGTCCCGCACCTCGGAGACGACCGCCGCGTGCTGGTCCGTCTCGGTGACGACGGCGACCGCGCCCGAGTCGCCGAGGATCCACTCCACCTGCTCGGGGGAGGAGGTCTCGTACACCGGCACGGTGATCGCGCCGGCCGTCCAGATCGCGAAGTCGAGCAGCGTCCACTCGTACCGGGTGCGGGACATGATGCCCACCCGGTCGCCCGGCCGGATGCCCGCGGCGATCAGACCCTTCGCGGCGGCGTGCACCTCGACCAGGAACTGCGCGGCGGTCAGCTCCTCCCAGCGGCCGTCCACCTTGCGGCTGAGCACCACGACATCGGGGTGACGCTCCGCGTTCTGGTGCACGAGGTCCGAGAGGTTACCGCCGCTCGGTACCTGGTAGAGGGCCGGAAGGCTGAAGTCGAGCAAGACTGCTCCTCGTTCGCGACGCTGCGGGACGGCAGGACGTTACTGCCCGGTAGGCAGCTTCGACCAGGGGGGTCGGCTCCGGTGTTCGACTTGTCACACCATTACCCGGTTCCGACCAGGCCGTGACCGGGTCGTTCGAGTGGCACCCTACGGCAGAGCGCAGGTGACCGTGCGGCACCCCGGTCCGGCCCTGACGGTCCGTGGGCGGAGCGCGTCGCCGGAGGCGATAGCCTGGCCCGGCGCACACCGGCCGGAGCCCGGCCGGCGGGCGGACCCGAGGGACGAGGCGGAGGACCGGAGCCATGGCGGAGCACACCAGGTCGAGCATCACCATCGACGCGACCCCGGCCGAGGTGATGGCCGTGATCGCCGACTTCGCCGCGTACCCGGCCTGGACCGGCGAGGTCAAGGAGATCGAGGTGCTGGCGACCGCCGACGACGGCCGCGCCGCCGAGGTCCGCCTGCTCCTCGACGCCGGGGCCATCCGCGACGAGCACGTCCTCGCCTACACCTGGGACGGCGACCGCGAGGTCTCCTGGACCCTCGTCCGCAGCCAGATGCTCCGCTCCCTCGACGGCTCCTACACCCTGGCGCCGTCCGGCAAGGGCAGCACCGAGGTCACCTACCAGCTCGCCGTCGACGTCAAGATCCCGATGCTGGGCATGATCAAGCGCAAGGCCGAGAAGGTCATCATCGACCGGGCTCTCGCCGGGCTGAAGAAGCGCGTCGAGGGCTGACGGCCGCCGGAGCGGCGGCATCGGGACGGCACAGGACGGCAGAGGGGCGAGAACGATGACGGCCGAGCGCACCATCCTGGTCAGCGGCGACGGAGCGGCCCCCGTGGTCGCCGCCGCCACCGCGCTGCACGCCGCCCGCCGCGGCCGGCGCACCCTGCTGCTGGCCGCCGACGACCCGCACCGCACCCTCGACACCGTCCTCGGCACCCGGCTGGAGGGCACCCCCGCCGCGTACGCCCCCGGGCTCACCGTCGCCCGCATCGACGAGCAGGCCGCCTTCCGGCACGCCCTCGACGAGATCGGCGGGCGCCTCGCCCCCGCCCTCGACCTGCTCGGCGCCGACCCGCTCGACCCCGAGGAGCTCACCGCCCTCCCCGGCACCGCCCGGCTCGCCCTGCTGCGCGCCCTGCCCGCCGTCGACGCCGAGGTCCTGGTCGTCGCCGCGCCCGCCCCCGCCGAACTGATCGCCACCCTCGCCCTGCCCGAGCAGCTGCAGCGCTACCTGGACCGGCTCGTCCCCGAGCAGCGCCAGGCCGCCCGCGCCCTGCGCCCGCTGCTCGCCGGGCTCGCCGGGGTGCCGATGCCCGCCGACTGGCTGTACGAGGCACGCGCCAAGGCCACCGGCGCCCTCACCGCGGCCCGCGCCGCGCTCACCGCCCCCGGGACCTCCGTCCGCCTGGTCGTCGGCGCCGGCGCCCACCCGTACGAGGAGCTGCGCCGGATGCGCACCGGGCTCGCCCTGCACGGACACCGGCCGGACGCCGTCGTCGTGCACGGCACCCTGCCGGACGCCGCACTCGGCTCGCCCGACCCCTGGCTCGCCGCGACCGCCCGCCGCCGGCGCGACGAGCTGGACGCCCTCACCGCCGCCCTCGACCTGCCCGTCCTCACCGTCGAGGAGCCCGGCCCGGCCCTGGAGGCCGTCGCCGACCGCCTCTACGGCACCGGCCCGGGCCCCGCACCGCTCGCCGCCGAGCCCTGGACGGTCGAGGACCGCCTCGCCGCGGACGGCCTGCTGGTCTGGCACCTCGCCCTGCCCGGCGCCGACCGGGCCGACCTCGACCTGGTGCGCCGCGGCGACGAACTGGTCGTCGGACTCGGCGCCCACCGCCGGGTCGTCCCGCTGCCCTCGCCGCTGCGCCGCTGCACGGTGGCCGGCGCCGGCCTGCACGACGGCGTGCTCGCGGTGCGCTTCGCCCCCGACCCGGCGCTCTGGCCGCGGGGCTGAGCCCTCGGACCCGGGGCCGTACGCGCTCCGGGCGGGCCGGCCGGGGCCTTCGGGTAGCGTCGGGCCGGCGGTCGCAGGGAGCGGCCGCCCCGCCGGACACCCCGAGGAGCACGCCGCGATGACCACCGCCGACGACCGCACCGAGCCCGCCGAGCACCCCTTCGGCCCCGAGCTCGGACCGCTGGTGGACGAGGTCCGCCGGTTCGCCGGCACCCTGGGCCAGAAGGCGCAGGAGGCGGGCGCCGACGCCCTGATCACGCTCTCCGGCCTCACCGACCGCCTGCGCGAGCGGCAGCCCGAGGTGTACGGCCACCTGGCCGCCGCCGGCGGTGAGCTGCTGGCCGCCTACCGCGCGGCCGTGGCCGGGCACGAGCGAGACTGGACTGCGGGGGAGGGCGCCCGCGCCGAGCGGATCGACCTCGACCGGGATCCCGCCGACAGCTGAACGCACCGCGTTCCCGCGCCACCGGCGCAGTCCTTGCCCCGTCCAGGCCGAATACCAAACTGAATGTACGACTATTGAAGACACGAGACAGGGTTGCCCCGCGATTGTCTTCGGATAATGTATGCGACGTTGTGCACGGGGAGCAGGCCGGACGGCGCCCCTCCGTTCGGCTGTCCAGCGGGAACGAGTGAATAGCTGAGGCTCACATGGCTCTGACCATCGGCGTCGACGTCGGCGGCACCAAGATCGCGGCCGGCGTGGTCGACGAGACGGGTTCGATCCTGGCCCGCACCCGGGTCCCCACCCCGGCCGACCCCCAGTGGGCCGTCGACGCCATCGCACAGGCCGTCCGGGAGCTCAAGGAGCAGTACCCCGGTGTCGCCGCGACCGGGGTCGGCGCCCCCGGCTTCGTCGACGGCGACCGCTCCACGGTGATCTTCGCCCCCAACATCGACTGGGAGGACGAGCCGCTGCGCACCCGGATCGAGGAGCTCACCGGCCTCGACACCGTCGTCGAGAACGACGCCAACTGCGCCGCCTGGGCCGAGTTCCGCTTCGGCGCCGGCTCCGCCCACCAGGACATGGTCCTGATCACCGTCGGCACCGGCATCGGCGGCGGCATCGTCCTCGGCGGACGGCTGCACCGGGGCCGCTTCGGCGTCGCCGGCGAGATCGGCCACCTGAACGCGGTACCGGACGGGCTCCCCTGCGGCTGCGGCGGCAAGGGCTGCTGGGAGCAGTACGGCTCCGGGCGCGCCCTGCGCCGCTACGGCCGGGAGAAGGCCGCCGCCGACCACCTCGCCGGCCGCCGGATGCTGGAGCTCAACGACGGCGTCGCCGAGACCATCCGCGGCATCCACATCACCCAGGCCGCCGAGGAGGGCGACCCGCTCGCCCTGGAGTGCTACGCCGAGCTGGCCGACTGGCTGGGTCGCGGCATGGCCGACCTCGCCGCGCTGTTCGACCCGGGCGTCTTCGTCCTCGGCGGCGGCGTCTCCGACTCGGGCAACCTGCTGCTCGGCCCGGTCGCCAAGGCCTTCGAGCACTACCTCACCGGCGGCGTCCACCGGCCCCGCGCCGAGGTCGTGCTCGCCTCGATGGGCTCCGCCGCGGGCATCGTCGGCGCGGCCGACCTGGCCCGCACCGTCTGACACCGGCGCCCCCGCCGTCCGACGCCCCCTCACCCGACGCCCCCGCACCGGCGGCCGGCCCCGGCCGCCGAACCGGCCCGCCGCACCGCCGCGGCCCGGGCGGCCGGGGCGGCCGGGGCGGACGGGCGCCCGGCGGGAACCGTCGGCCACGCCCTAAGGTCGGGGGCAGACGGACGGAAGGGGAGCACCCGTGACGACTGCACTGCCCGATCTGCCGCGTTCCGGCCCGGGGCCCGACGGCTCCCGGCGGGTGCGGCTGCTGAGCTACAACATCCGGTCGCTGCGCGACGACCGGCGGGCGCTGGTCCGGGTGGTCCGGGCCTGCGCACCGGACCTGGTCTGCATCCAGGAGTCGCCCCGGTACTGGCGGCCGGCCGGGCAGGCCGCGTGGCTGGCCCGGCACACCGGGACGGCCGTCCTCGCCGGGGGCGGCCGGATCGCCGCAGGACCGCTGCTGCTCGGACGCCCCGCCGTCCAGGTGCTGGGCGTACGGGACCGGCTGCTGCCCAAGACCCGGGGCCTGCACGCCCGGGGGTTCGCCACCGCGGTGGTGCGGGTCGACGGTTCCGCGCCGTTCACCGTCACCAGCTGCCACCTCAGCCTGGACGCCGACGAGCGGTACGCGCAGTTCCGGGCGCTGCCCGAGCAGCTGACCGGTGTGCCGCACGGCATCGTCGCGGGGGACTTCAACGAGCACCCGGACGGCCGGGGCTGGCAGCTGCTCGCCGCCCGGCTGCAGGACGCCCACCCGGCCGCGCCCTGGGGCGGCACCTTCACCTCCGTACCGGAGAACCCCTACCAGCGGATCGACGCGGTCTTCGCCACCCCGGACGTCCGGGTGCTGGCCTGCGGGGTCCCGCACGGACTGCCGGGGGTGGCGGACGCCGACCTGCGGGCCGCCACCGACCACCTCCCGGTCCTGGCCGTGCTGGAGATCCCCGCGCGGTAGGGCCCGTCGGACGAGCCCCGGCCGCCGCCCAGACGACCGCGCCGCTCAGACGACCGCGCCGCCCAGACGACCGCGCCGCTCAGACGACCGCGCCGCCGTGCGGGTCCTCCGGCTCGTCCTCGTCGCGCTCCTTCATCCGGACGACCAGGGTGACGAAGCCGCCGAGGAACGCGCCCACCCCGAGCCAGGCGGGCCAGCCGGAGACCTCGCGCCAGACCACGGCGTCGAAGAGCAGCAGCGCCGGGCCGCCGAGCACGGCGAGCCAGGCGAACTTGGCCGTGGTGTCGGCGGCGGGCAGCGGCGGCGGCTCCGGCGGGACGAAGTGGCCCTCGTCGGTGTCCTCGGCCAGCTCGAAGTCGCGCGGGCCCGGGCTCGCCGCCGGCATCACCGGGCCGGTCGCCCGGGGGCGGGGCTTCGGGGCCAGGTCGGAGAGGTCGGCCGGGTCGCCGGGCTCGCCCGCCTCGGCGCGGCGCCCGCCGTCCTTCAGCCCGCCCTTGAGTTCGCCCTTGAGCTCGCCGCGGGCCCGCAGGCTCTCGATCTCCGGCCAGTCGGGGTTGTTGAGGTCGACGGGGTCGTCGAACTGGGCGACCAGCGCCGCGAAGATCTCGTCCTGCTCGGCCTGGCTGCGCTCGGGCGCGCGCCGGACCCGGGCCGGCTCGGCCGCGGCGGACCCGCCCGTTCGCGGTGCGCCGTCCCGCGGGACGCGGTCCTCCGGGGTGCCGTCCGCGGGGATGCCGTCCTCGGGGGTGCCGCCGCCGGCGGTGCCGCCCGCCGGGGTCGCGCCCGGGCCGCCCTTCGCCGGGCCGCCCGCGGTGCCGTCGCCGTGGGTGGTGCCGTCCAGGGGGGTGCCGCCCTTGGTGGTGCCGTCCTCGCGGGGTGCCTCGTCCCCGCCGCCCGCCGTACTGCTCTCGTGCACTTCCGGCCCTTCAGCCTTGGTGATCGTCGGATTCGACCCGGGTGACGCCCGCCGCGTGCGCGGGAGCCAGCCGTCGGATGAAGTCCAGGGCGGCCGCGAATATTTCCTCCGCGTCGTGGTCCAGCGTCGCGACGTGGTAGCTGCGCTGGCACAGCCGCTCCGTCACATCGGTCGAGGATATCCGGGCGAGCACCAGTTCCGAGTTGGCCGGGGAGACCACGTGGTCCTGCGGACTGCGCAGCAGCAGCACGGGCTGCGCCACCTCCGGCAGCCGGTCCCGGACCTCCTTCCAGAGCCGGGCCAGCGACCAGGCGGCGTGCAGCGGGATCCGGTCGTAGCCGAGCTCGGTCACCCCGGGCCGGGCGATGTCGTCGGTGATGCCGGGCCGGCTCGGCACCAGGTGCCGCAGCACCGGCAGCAGCACGCTCGCGGGGTTGTCCGAACGCACCGACGGGTTGACCAGCACCAGGCCGGCGACCTCAGGGCCGTGCACCGCGGCCAGCCGCAGGGCCAGGGCGCCGCCCATCGACAGCGCGCAGACGAAGACCTGCTCGCACTCCGCGCTCAGCGCCAGGAACTCGCGCTCGACCTCGGCGTACCAGTCCTCCCAGCGGGTCTGCTGCATGTCCTGCCAGCGGGTGCCGTGGCCGGGCAGCACCGGCAGCGCGACGGTCAGCCCGGCCGCCGCGAGGTGCTCGGCCCAGGGCCGCATGGACTGCGGGGAGCCGGTGAAGCCGTGGCAGAGGAGGACGCCCACCGGTCCGCCGCGGTGGAGGTACGGTTCGGCACCGGGCAGCAGCGGCATGGCGGACTCCTTCGCGGGCGGGACGCCACAGGGGCGCGGGACGGCCGTTCGGGCGCCGGGGGTGTGCGCCCCCGGCGAGCCGCATCGTCCCACGGGCCCGCCCGCCCCGTACACCCCGCAGGGGCGGGGCGGGGCACGAGCCGCGCGTCCGGGGCATTAGGATCGTGCGGTCCGCATAACAGGAGGCCCGGGTTGTTCTACCGACTGATGAAGATGATCGTCGCGCCACTGCTTCGGATCTTCTTCCGGCCGTGGATCGAGGGTGCGGAGAACATCCCCGAGGAGGGCGCCGCGATCATTGCGAGCAACCACCTCTCCTTCTCGGACTCCTTCTTCTTCCCGGCCCTGATCAAGCGCCGGGTGACCTTCATCGCGAAGGCCGAGTACTTCAACACGCCCGGTCTCAAGGGCAAGCTGACCGCCGCCTTCTTCAAGGGCGTCGGCCAGCTCCCGGTGGACCGCTCCGGCGTGCGCGGGGCCGGCGAGGCCGCGATCCGCAGCGCCATCGCGGTGCTGGAGCAGGGCGAGCTGTTCGGCGTCTACCCGGAGGGCACCCGCTCGCCCGACGGCAAGCTGTACCGCGGCAAGGTCGGCGGCCTGGCCCGCGTCGCGCTGGCGACCGGGGCGCCGGTCATCCCGGTGGCGATGATCGACACCGAGAAGGTGCAGCCGCCCGGCCAGGTGGTCCCGAACTTCGGCATCCGCCCCGGCATCCGGATCGGCCGCCCGCTGGACTTCTCCCGCTACCACGGCATGGAGAACGACCGCTTCATCCTCCGTTCGGTGACGGACGAGGTGATGTACGAGATCATGCGGCTCTCCGGCCAGGAGTACGTGGACATCTACGCGACCGCCGCCAAGCGGCAGATCTCGGACGAGAAGAAGCGCGCCGACGCCGAGCGCAAGGCGGCCCAGAAGGCCGAGCAGGCCGCGCTCAAGGCCGAGAAGGCCGAGCAGGCCGCCCTGGAGAAGGCGGAGAAGGCCGAGGCGGAGAAGGCCGAGGCGGAGAAGGCCGACCAGAAGGACCAGAAGGGCACCGAGCACTGAGCGGTCGCCGGGGGAGGGGCCAGATGACGGACGGCAGCGGAACCGGGGCGGGCGGACCGGTCCGGCTCGGCGGCAGCCTGGTCGCCGCCGGCATGTCGGTCGAGCAGCCGCTCTGGCGGGCGATCTCGTTCTTCCGGATCCTGGCGCTGGCCTACGCGCTGCTGCGCTACGTCAACTCGTACCTGGACTTCGTGCACCCGGTCGCCGGCTGGATCTTCCTCGGCGCGCTGACCCTCTGGACGCTCGCCAGCACCCGGGCCTTCTCCGGCCCGCAGCGCTGCACCTGGTACGTCCTGGGCACCGACCTGACCCTGGCCGTCACCGGCATCGTGATGAGCGGCCTGACCGACTCGCCGTCCCGGATCAGCCACGGCGCCCCCACCCTGCCCACCATCTGGGCGGCCGGCACCGTCCTCGGCTTCGCCGGCAAGGGCGGCTGGCGCTGGGCGGCGGCGGCCGGCTCGGTGATCGGGATGGCCAACATCCTCGGCCACGGCGGCGCCACCAGCGACAACATCCACAACATCGTGCTGCTGATGGTGGCCGGCTGCGCCATCGGCTACGTCATCGAACTCGCCCGGGCCAGCGAGGCGACCCTCACCCGGGCGCTCCAGGTCGAGGCCGCCACCCGCGAACGCGAGCGGCTCTCCCGGGACATCCACGACGGCGTGCTCCAGGTGCTCGCCCTGGTGCAGCGCCGCAGCGGCGAACCGGGCACCGACTTCACCGAACTCGGCCGGCTGGCCGGCGAACAGGAGCGCGCCCTGCGCGCACTGATGAGCGGCGGCCCGCTGCCCGCCCGGCGCGAGCCGCTGGAGCCGCAGGACCTGCGCACCCTGCTCGCCCCGTACGCGGGGGAGCGGATCACGCTCTCCGCCCCCGGCACCCCGGTGCTGCTCCCGGCCGGGGCCGCCACCGAGCTGGCCGCCGCGGTCGGCGCGGCCGTCGACAACGTCGGCAGGCACGCCGGCCCGCGGGCGAGCGCCTGGATCCTGGTCGAGGACGAGCCGGAGGCCGTCACGGTCAGCATCCGCGACGACGGGCCGGGCTTCGCCCCCGGACGGCTGGGCGAGGCGGAGCAGGCCGGACGGCTGGGCGTCTCCCAGTCGATCCGCGGCCGGCTGCTGGACCTCGGCGGTACCGCCGAGCTGTACTCGTCGCCCGGGGAGGGCGTCGAGGTCGAGCTGCGGGTGCCGCGCGCGGTGCGGCCGGGCCCCGCGGCCGCGGGCCCGTTCACTGCGGGCCCTGCTTCCGTGCGTCCCGAGGAGGGGAACCGATGAGCGATCAGCCGGTCCGCGTGATGGTCGTGGACGACCACCCGATGTGGCGCGACGCGGTCTCCCGCGACCTCGCCGAGGCCGGGCTCGACGTCGTGGCCACCGCCGGGGACGGCGAGGAGGCCGTCCGCCGGGCCCGGGCCTGCACCCCGCAGGTGGTGGTCCTGGACCTCAACCTGCCCGGCCTGTCCGGCGCCGAGGCCTGCCGCCAGGTGGTCGCGCAGGACCCGTCGGTGCGGGTGCTGGTGCTCTCCGCGAGCGGTGAGCACGCGGACGTGCTGGAGGCGGTGAAGTCCGGGGCCACCGGCTACCTGGTCAAGTCCGCCGGGCGCGAGGAGCTGTTGGACGCGGTGCGCCGGACGGCCGTCGGCGACGCGGTCTTCACCCCGGGTCTGGCCGGGCTGGTGCTGGGCGAGTTCCGCCGGCTGGCGGCAGAGCCGCCGACCCCGGCCGCTCCCGCCGTGCCGCAGCTGACCGCCCGGGAGACCGAGGTGCTGCGGCTGGTCGCCAAGGGCCTGTCGTACAAGCAGATCGCGGACCGGCTGGTGCTGTCCCACCGCACCGTGCAGAACCACGTCCAGAACACCCTGGGCAAACTGCAGCTGCACAACCGGGTGGAGCTGGTCCGGTACGCCATCGAGCAGGGCCTGGACGACGACATCTGACGCCCGGGCAGCGGGCCGGGCGGCTGCGCCGGCCCGCCCGGCGGCTGCGCCCGCCCGTTCAGGTGCGGACCGCCGCCCGGCTGCGTACGGCCGCTCAGCTGCGCACGGCCGCCGCCCGGGCCAGCAGCCCGGCGACGATGTCCACCCCCTCGCGGGTCAGCACCGACTCCGGGTGGAACTGCAGCCCGGCGAAGCCGGGACCGCGCAGGGCGTGCACGTCGCCGGTGAACGGGTCGCGCGCGACCTCCACGCCCTCGGCGGCCAGCCGCTCGGCGTCCGCGTCCGAGCAGCGCGCCGTGAACGTGTTGTAGAAGCCGACCGTGCGCCGCTCGCCGAACAGGTCGACGGCCTCCTGCGCGCCCTGGTACGGAACGGCCTTGCGGGCCAGTGGCAGGCCCAGCTCGGCGGAGAGCAGCTGGTGGCTGAGGCAGACCGCGAGCAGCGGCGCGGTCCGCGCGCCGCTGCGGACCGCGGCCAGGGCGTCCGCGACGACCGGGCGCAGCACCGCCATCTTGGGGTCGTCGGCGGCGGCCGGGTCGCCGGGGCCGGGGCCGAGCACGAGCGGTCCGCGGTGGGCCGCGGCCAGGGCACGCAGGCCCGGCTCGTCGTAGCGGCGGACGGTCACCCGGTGGCCGAGCGAGGTCAGCAGGTGGGCGAGCATCGCGGTGAAGGTGTCCTCGCCGTCGACGACGAGGGTCTCCACCTCCCCGGCGGCCCGGGCGGGCTCCTGCATCCGCAGCCAGAACGGCGCCAGGCCGGCCCGCCGCGAGCCGAGCGCGGCCTGCACCCGGTGGTCGTCGGCCAGCCGCGGCGCGGCCCGGTGCGGGCGGGCGGCCGGGGCCGGGAGGGCGCCGATCGCGGTGAGCACCCCGGCGGCCTTGGCGTGCGTCTCGGCGACCTCGGAGTACGGGTCGGAGTGCCGCACGAGCGTGGCGCCGACCCGGACCACCAGGCGTCCGGTGGCCGGGTCGATGTCGGCGGTGCGGATGCAGATGGGGGAGTCGAGCTGCTGGCCGCCGCTGGCGGAGCGGCCGATCAGGGCGAGCGCGCCGGAGTAGTAGCCGCGTCCGCCGCCCTCGTAGCGCCGGATCACCCGGGTGGCGTTCTGCACCGGGCTGCCGGTGACGGTGGCGGCGAACATCGTCTCCTTCAGCACCTCGCGGACGTCCAGCGAGGTGCGCCCGCGCAGCTCGTACTCGGTGTGGGCGAGGTGGGACATCTCCTTGAGGCGCGGGCCGAGCACCTGTCCGCCGAGGTCGCCGACGGTGCACATCATCTTCAGCTCCTCGTCGACCACCATGGTGAGCTCCTCCAGCTCCTTGGGGTCGTGCAGGAAGGCGAGCAGCGACTCGGCGTCGGCGCCGCCGGCGGGGTAGCGGTAGGTGCCGGAGATCGGGTTCATCACGACCGTGCCGCCGCTCTGGCGCACGTGCACCTCGGGGGAGGCGCCGACCAGGACGCGGTCGCCGGTGTGCACCAGGAAGGTCCAGTACGCGCCGCGCTCCTGCGCCAGCAACCGGCGGAAGAGCGCGAGGGCGAGCTCCGGTCCGAAGCCGTCCAGGGTGGCGGTGAAGTCGCGGCGGATCACGAAGTTGGCGCCCTCGCCGCGCCCGATCTCGTCCTCGATCACCCGGCGGACGATCGCGGCGTAGGCGTCGTCGTCGATGTCGAAGGCGCCGCCGGAGAGCCGTACCGGCAGGTCGGGCAGTGCGGGCGCGAACTCGGCGAGCGGCAGGGCGTACTGCTCCTCGACGGCGAGCGCCTGCAGCGGGGTGCCGTCGTCGTGCGCCTCGAAGCCCCGCTCGCGGATCTGCCGGTACGGGACGAGCGCGAGCAGGTCGTGGACGGGGCCGTCGGCCGGGGCGCCGGTGCGGACCGGCAGGTCGGCCAGCCGCTCGTAGCCGCCCACGCTGCCCAGCAGCACCTCGACGGTGTCGGGGGCGAGCCGGGGGGTGCGCCGGTGCAGCAGGGCGAAGGCCGGGGCCTCGGGGCCGGTCAGTCGGGCGAGCAGGTCAACGGCGGTGGTCACGGTCACGGCTTCCTTCCGGGTGGACTTCGGTGGGGAGGTCGCTTCCCGGGAGGGCCGTCCGGATACGCCGACGGCCGCCCCGAGGGGCGGCCGTCGTGTTCGTCTAGGAACGCGCGAGCTGTGGGCCACCCGTTGGGTCGGCCCACCACCAGGAGCAGGTGTGCGGCGTGTTCACGGGTCGAGCGTAGCGGATCCCCGGCGGGCCGTGAGCCGGGTCACCCGAATGTCCGAGAGGTGTCTCACCCATCGGGCGGTGGTCACAAATCGGTTGTCGCACCCCGTAGCCTTGAGCGCGTGACCGTGACGAATCCCCACACCTGGCAGTCCCTGCCCGCGGCGCAGCAGCCTGAATGGCCGGACCAAGAGGCTCTGCGCAAGACCCTTGCGGAGCTCGCCTCCTATCCGCCGCTCGTCTTCGCCGGCGAGTGCGACCAGCTGCGCGCCCGGCTCGCTGCCGTGGCCCGTGGTGAGGCGTTCCTGCTCCAGGGCGGCGACTGCGCCGAGGCCTTCGACGGCGTCTCGGCGGAGCACATCCGCAACAAGCTCAAGACCCTGCTCCAGATGGCGGCCGTGCTGACGTACGCCGCGTCGGTGCCGGTGGTGAAGGTCGGCCGGATCGCCGGCCAGTACTCCAAGCCGCGCTCCAAGTCGACCGAGACCCGGGACGGCGTCACCCTGCCGGTCTACCGGGGCGACTCGGTGAACGGCTTCGAGTTCACCCCCGAGTCCCGGATCCCGGACCCGGAGCGCCTGAAGCGGATGTACAACGCCTCCGCCGCGACGCTCAACCTGGTCCGCGCGTTCACCACCGGCGGGTACGCCGACCTGCGCCAGGTGCACGCCTGGAACCAGGACTTCGTGCGCAACTCGCCGGCCGGCCAGCGCTACGAGCAGCTGGCCCGCGAGATCGACAACGCGCTGGCGTTCATGAACGCCTGCGGCGTGGCGCCGGAGGAGTTCCGGACGGTCGAGTTCTACTCCTCGCACGAGGCGCTGATCCTCGACTACGAGACCGCGCTGACCCGCGTGGACTCGCGCACCGGCGAGCTGTACGACGTCTCCGGCCACATGGTGTGGATCGGTGAGCGGACCCGCCAGCTCGACCACGCGCACATCGAGTTCGCCTCCAAGGTCCGCAACCCGATCGGCGTGAAGCTCGGCCCGACCACCTCGGTGGACGAGGCGCTGACCCTGATCGAGAAGCTGGACCCGGAGCGGGAGCCCGGCCGGCTCACCTTCATCACCCGGATGGGTGCGGGCAAGGTCCGCGACCACCTGCCCGAGCTGCTGGAGAAGGTCACCGCCTCCGGTGCCCAGCCGGTGTGGATCTGCGACCCGATGCACGGCAACACCTTCGAGGCGTCCAGCGGGCACAAGACCCGCCGCTTCGACGACGTGCTGGACGAGGTCAAGGGCTTCTTCGAGGTGCACCGCGCGCTCGGAACCCACCCGGGCGGCATCCACGTGGAGCTGACCGGCGACGACGTCACCGAGTGCGTCGGCGGCGGCGACGAGGTGCTGGTGGACGACCTGCACCAGCGCTACGAGACGGCCTGCGACCCGCGGCTCAACCGCAGCCAGTCGCTGGACCTCGCGTTCCTGGTCGCGGAGATGTACCGCAACCAGTGACCGCCCGCGCCGCCCGGCGGCGCCCGATGTGACAGAAGCCTCTCCGGCCCCGGCACTGTCCGGGGTCGGAGAGGCTTTTTCGCGCCCGTTCGATTGGGTAAGGTAAGGCTTAGGTAGCTAAGGCAAGCCTTGGCTGTGATCGATTTCCGCTCCACCCCACGGGAGAGACCGCGATGTACGTGTGCATGTGCCATGCGGTCACCGAGGCGCAGGTGAAGAAGGAGATCGACGCGGGTGCCAACACCCCGCGCCAGATAGCCCGGGGCTGCAAGGCCGGCACCGACTGCGGCTCCTGCGTGCGCCGGATCCAGGCGCTGCTGGGCGAGCACGGCGCGCGGCCGTGCCCGACCGCCCGGCTGGCGGCCAAGCTGGGGCTGGCCGACCCGGAGCCGGCCGCGGAGGCCGCCCCGTCGGAAGCGCCGCTGAAGGTCGTCGCCTGACCGCGGGGAGCCCGTTCGGGAACCGTCCGGCTCAGGACTCCGGCTGCTCCACCAGCTGGGCGAGGTAGAGCGGCTCGCCGAGCTTCTCCAGCAGTTCGAGCTGGGTGTCGAGGTAGTCGATGTGGTGCTCCTCGTCGGCCAGGATGTCCTCGAAGATGTTGGCCGAGGTGATGTCGTTCTTGGCCCGCATGACCACGATGCCCCGCTTCAGCCGGTCGATCGCCTCGACCTCGACCTGGCGGTCCGCCTCGAACATCTCCTTGACCGTCTGGCCGATCCGGACGTGGAAGAGCCGCTGGTAGTTCGGCAGCCCGTCGAGGAAGAGGATCCGGTCGGTGAGGGTCTCGGCGTGCTTCATCTCGTCGAAGGACTCGTGCCGGGTGTACTTCGCGAGCTTCGTCCAGCCGAAGTTCTCCTGCATCTTCGCGTGCAGGAAGTACTGGTTGATCGCGGTCAGCTCGGCGGTGAGCTGCTCGTTGAGGAACTCGATGACCTCTGCGTCACCCTTCATGGCGTTGCCTTTCCTGCTCTGCCTGCTCCGGGAACCACGGCGAACCCCGGTTGCAGGCATCCTGGCACCGCTTCGGGAGGAAATTCCAGTAAGTTCACACTCACTCGGACATGTGTCGGATTATCCTATTTA
Organism: Kitasatospora sp. NPDC054939; assembly: GCF_053610105.1. NCBI lineage: Bacteria > Bacillati > Actinomycetota > Actinomycetes > Kitasatosporales > Streptomycetaceae > Kitasatospora > Kitasatospora sp. NPDC054939. Next base: position 56,576 of record NZ_JBSGXP010000022.1, read on the forward strand.
GCCACCCGCGGGGCCGGGGTTGACCCGTACGGGCGGGGCGCGCGCCAGGGAAAAGGGGCGCGCGCTGAGCGCTGCCCGCCGTCTGTCACCATGGAGCCATGGGTCAGTCCGAACAAGAACCGCTTCCGCCGTCTGACCCGAGGCTCCCCCCGGGGCAGCGCGCCCAACGCGGCTGGCCCGTCCTGCACTACGGCCCGGTGCCCCGCTTCAAGCCGCTGACCTGGGACTTCCAGGTGTTCGGCGCGACCGCCTCGGCGGAGAAGCACAGCTGGGACTTCACCGGCTTCACCGAGCTGCCCCGCACCACCGTCCGCGGCGACCTGCACTGCGTCACCCGGTTCTCGGTGCTCGACAGCGAGTGGACGGGCGTGTCGGCCGCCACCGTGCTCGACCTCGTACCGCCCGCACCCGGGGTCACCCACGTCATGGTCTGGGCCGAGTACGGCTACAGCGCCAACCTGCGGCTCGCCGACTTCGCCGACCCGCGGACCGTCCTCGCCACCCACCGCAACGGCGAGCCGCTCACCGCCGAGCACGGCTTCCCGGTCCGCCTGGTCGTCCCGCAGCTGTACGCCTGGAAGGGCCCCAAATGGGTGCGCGCGGTCGAGTACATGCGGGCCGACCGGCGCGGCTTCTGGGAGGAGCGCGGCTACCACAACCTCGGCGACCCCTGGCGCGAGCAGCGCTACTCCTACCAGGAGGAGCCCGGCGACGGGCCGCTGCGCTGAGGCCCCCGCTCGGACGACCTAGAAGAACGGCAGCTGGACGGTCACCTCGGTGCGCTGCGGGCGCCGCTCGCCCGGCGCGGGGGACTGGCTCTGCACCTTGCCGACGCCGAAGATGTGCCGGCCCTCGCTGCGCATGGTGAAACCGGCCGCCCGCAGGGCCTCGGCCGCCTCCTCCTCGGACAGCCCGCGCACGTCGGGCACGGCCACCATGCCCTTGCTCACCACCAGCGAGACCGCCGAGTTCTCCGGCAGCGGCTCCCCGGCCGCCGGCGAGCTGCTGATCACCGCGCCCTCGGGCACGGTGTCGCTGTGTACCTGGCTCGTCCCGCCCCGGGTCAGCCCGGCGGCGGTGAGCGCCGCCGTCGCCTGGTCGAGCGGCTTGCGCTGCAGATCGGGCACCGGGATCCGCTTGGGCCCCTTGGAGAGGGTGACCGCGACCGGGTCGCTCTTGCGGGTCCGGGCGCCCACCCCGGGCTCGGTGGAGATCACCTGGCCGGCCGGGACGCTCTCGCTGTACACCTCGCCGAACCGTCCGCGCAGGTCGGCGCCGTCCAGGACGCGCTCCGCCTCGGCCCGGGTCTTGCCGAGCACGCCCGGCACCGTGGTGTAGAGCGCGCCGGACAGCGTGTACGTGGTGGCGCCGACCAGCAGCACCAGCGCGACCAGGACGGACGCCCAGATCAGCGGCTTGCGGGCGAGCCGGCGCAGCTGCTCGGCGCGCGGTCCGGGCTGTCGCCGGGGCGCCCGCGCCGGAGCGGGCTCGTCGTACGGCCGCGGGTCGGCGAGCAGCTGGTCCATCAGCTCCGGCGGCACGTCCAGCACGCTGGTGGACTCGACGGCCGGCAGGATCACCGAGGTCGGCTCGTCGGCCGGGTACGCCGGGGTGCTCCGGGTGGAGGCGGGCGGTTCGGCGTCCAGCTGCGCGGCGGTCAGCCCGCGGCGCACCCGCTGGAGCGCGGCCAGCAGCTCGACCGCGTCGTACGGCCGGGCCTGCGGGTCGCGGGCGCAGGCCCCGGCGACTATGGCGTCGAGCTCGGGCACGACGCCCGGCACGGTGGCCGACGGCGCGGGGACGTCCTCGTGCAGGTGGCGGTACATCACCTGGACGGGGTTCTCACCGCTGTGCGGGCGGTGGCCGGTGAGCATCTCGTACAGCAGGATGCCCGCCGCGTAGACGTCCACCCGCTGGTCGGTCGGCGCGTCCGGGCGGATCTGCTCGGGGGCCAGGTAGGAGACGGTGCCGAGTACGGTGCCGGTGGTGGAGGCGGTCGAGGTGGCGGTGCCGTCGGCGGCGCCGAGCAGCCGGACCAGGCCGAAGTCGGCGACCTTGACCAGCCCGCCGTCGGTGATCAGTACGTTCTCGGGCTTGACGTCGCGGTGGACCAGCCCGGCCCGGTGGGCGGCGCCGAGGGCGGCGAGCACGGGCTCCAGGACGTCCAGTGCGGCCCGGATGGAGAGCGCGCCGCGGTCGCGCAGGAGGTCGCGCAGGGTGTGGCCGGGCACGTACTCCATGGCCAGGAAGACGGCCCCGCCGTCCGCGCCCTGGTCGAAGACGTTGACCACGTTGGGGTGGGCGAGCTTGGCGACGGCCTTGGCCTCGCGGATGAAGCGGCCGGTGAACTCCTCGTCCCCGGCCAGCGAGGGGTGCATCACCTTCAGGGCCACGACCCGGTCCAGCCGGGTGTCGGTGCCGCGGTAGACGGTGGACATCCCGCCGGTCGCGATGCGCTGCTCGACCCGGTACCGGTCGTCGAGCAGGGTACCGATCAACGGGTCGCGCAATGCCTTGTCCACCAGGCGATTCTAGGGGGCGCCCCGGTCGGCGCCCCGGGAGGAGCGGCTCCCGGGGCGCACTGTGCCCGGGTTGTGACAACGGGCGGGGCGCGGTCAGAAGGCCGGGTGCTCCCGGGTGTCGAGGTCCGCGCGGCCGGCCATCGCGGAGGACGCCTCGGCGTGGAAGCGGCGCGGGATCCGGCCCGCCCGGAAGGCCAGCCGCCCGGCCTCGGTGGCGCGGCGCATCGCGTCGGCCATCAGCACAGGGTCCTGCGCCCGGGTCACCGCCGACGCCAGCATGACGGCGGAGCAGCCCAGTTCCATCGCCAGCGCCACGTCGGAGGCGGTGCCGGCCCCGGCGTCCAGGATCACCGGGACGCCCGCGCCCTCCACGATCAGCTGGAAGTTGTGCGGGTTGCGGATGCCCAGTCCGGAGCCGATCGGCGAGCCCAGCGGCATGATCGCCGCGCAGCCGACGTCCTCCAGCTTCCGCGCCAGCACCGGGTCGTCGTTGGTGTACGGCAGCACGGTGAAGCCGTCGTCGACCAGGGTCTCGGCGGCGTCCAGCAGCTCGATCGGGTCGGGCAGCAGGGTCCGCTCGTCGGCGATGACCTCCAGCTTCACCCAGTCGGTGCCGAGCGCCTCGCGGGCCAGCCGGGCGGTCAGGACGGCCTCGCCGGCGGTGAAGCAGCCCGCCGTGTTGGGCAGCACGCGGATGGCGTTGCGCTTGAGCACGTCCAGCACCGAGCCCTGGGTGCCCGCGTCGACCCGGCGCATCGCGACCGTGGTCAGCTCGGTGCCGGAGACCCGCAGCGCCTGCTCCAGCACCTCCAGGCTGGGGGCGCCGCCGGTGCCCATGATCAGCCGGGAGGTGAAGGCGGTGCCGCCGATCGTGAACAGGTCGTCGGCCATCTCAGCCTCCCTGGACGGCGGTGAGGATCTCGACCCGGTCGCCGGCCTGCAGCGGCGTCGCGGGCCACGAACCGCGCGGCACCACGGCCTCGTTGAGCGCGGCGGCGACGCCGGTGTTGGCCCGGCTCAGGGCCGCCACCACCTCGGCGAGGGTGGTCGCGGCGGGCACCGTGCGGGGCTCGCCGTTGACGGTGAGGGAGATGTCGCTCATGCGGGGACCTTCGTGGGACGGGAGCTGAAGCGAGTGGGGGAGAAGGGCTCGGCGAGCGCGGGCAGCACCCCGGTGGCGAGGTACTCGCCGAGCAGGTCGGCGGTCACCGGGGTGAGCAGCACGCCGTTGCGGTAGTGGCCGGTGGCCGCCACCAGGCCGGGCAGCGCGGTCGGGCCGAGCAGCGGCGCGTTGTCCGGCGAGCCGGGGCGCAGTCCGGCGGAGGTCTCCACCAGCGGCAGCTCGGTGATCCCGGGGACCAGCTCGTGCGCGTCGCGGAGCAGCTCGTACACGCCGCCGGCGGTGACCGTGGTGTCGTACCCCTGCTCCTCGCTGGTCGCGCCGATCACCAGCTCGCCGTTCTCCCGCGGCACCAGGTAGAGGTGCTGCCCGCGGACCACCGCGCGGACGTTGCGGGACAGGAACGGCCGGTACGGCTCGGGGATACGCAGCCGCAGGATCTGGCCCTTGACCGGGCGGATCGCGGGCAGCACGCCCTCGGGCAGGCCGGGCAGCCGGTGGCTGTGCGGGCCGGCGGCCAGCACGACCTGCGCACCGCCGAGGACGTCCCCGTCGGCGAGCCGGACGCCGGTGGCGCGGTCGTCGGCGAGCAGGAGTTCGGCCGCCTCGCCGCGGTGCAGCAGGACGCCCGCCCGCTCGCAGGCCCGCACCAGGGCGGCGGTGAGCCGGCGGCCGTCCACCTGGTGGTCGCCGGTGACGTGCAGGCCGCCGCGGACGCCGGGGGCGAGCATCGGCTCCAGCTTGCGGGCCTCGCGGCCGGTCAGCCAGTGCGAGTCGAGGCCGAGCCGCTCGTGGAAGGCGTGCAGCTCGCGCAGCTCCGCGCGGTCGTCGGAGTCCAGGGCGACGGCGAGGGTGCCGCACCGGCGGTAGCCGGTGTCGAGGCCGGCCGCCTCGGAGAGTTCGGCGGCGAAAGCCGCGTACCGGTCGTTGGAGGCCATGCCCAGGTGCAGCAGCGGCTCCTCGCCGTACTGGAGCTCGGTCACCGGGGCGAGCATCCCGGCCGCGACCTGCGCGGCGCCGCCGCCCGGCGCCGGGTCGACGACCGCCACCCGCAGCCCGCGCTGCGCGGCCCGCCAGGCGACCGCGAGGCCGATGATGCCGCCGCCGACCACCAGGACGTCGCTGCGGGCGCCGTGAGTCGAGCGTGTCAAAGCCGCTGTTCTCCCTTCGCCGGTATGACCCGGATCAGGTTCGGACGGTCGCAGGCCGTCTCAGCCCGCCTCTCAGCCCGGTCCGCCGGGCTCCCGCGTTGGTGTCCCCACCTTAACTCCGGGCGCCGCCGCCGCCGAAGGCGCGTACGAGGGGTGGGACGGCGGTCCGGCCGGGCGGGGCCCGTCGGTACAGTGGCCCGCGTGGCAGAGCTGAACGGTGTGGAGCAGGCCGTCGTCGTCGGGGCCGGACTGGCCGGGGCCCAGTGCGCGTCCGCGCTGCGGCGCGGCGGGTGGCCCGGGCGGATCGTCCTGGTGGGCGAGGAGCCGCACGCACCGTACGACCGGCCCCCGCTCTCCAAGGAGGTGCTGCTCGGCAAGGCCGACGCCACCCCCCTCGACATCGACTTCCCGCACCTGGGCGTGGACCTGCTCACCGGGCGCCGGGCCACCGGCCTCACCCCCGGCGTGCTGCACACCGACGCCGGCGACCTGCCGTACGGCGCCCTGGTGATCGCCACCGGTGCGACCCCGCGGGCGCTGCCCGGCGCCGAGCGCGCCCACCTGCTGCACACCCTCGACGACGCGCTGGCCCTGCGCGCCCTGCTGCGGCCCGGACTGCGGCTGGTGCTGGTCGGCGCCGGGTGGATCGGCGCCGAGGTGGCGACCGCGGCCCGGACGGCCGGCTGCCTGGTCACCGTGGTCGAGGCCGGGCCCGCCCCGCTGCCCGGCGCGCTGCCGGAGGCGGTCGGCCGGGCGATGGCCGCCTGGTACGCCGAGGCCGGGGTGGAGCTGCGCTGCGGCGTCGGCGTCACCGCCGTCGAGGACGGCGCCGTCCGGCTGGCCGACGGCACGCAGCTGCCCGCCGACGAGGTCGTGGTCGGCATCGGCGCCCGCCCGGCGACCGGCTGGCTGGCCGGCTCCGGCGTGGAGCTGGACCCGTCCGGCGCGGTGGTCGTCGACGAGCGGCTGCGCACCAGCCTGCCCGCCGTCTTCGCGGCCGGCGACTGCATCGGCTACCCCTCGGCCCGCTCCGGCACCAGGCTGGCCGTCCAGCACTGGGACCACGCGCTGCAGTCCGGCGAGGCCGCCGCCGCCTCCGTGCTCGGCGCGGACGCGCCCTACGACCCGGTGCCGTACTTCTGGTCGGAGCAGTTCGGCCGCATGGTCCAGTACGCCGGCCGGCACACCGGGGGCGACGAACTCGTCCACCGCGGCTCGCCCGCCGACGCGTCCTGGACGGTGCTGTGGCTGCGCGACGGCGAGCTGCGCGCGCTGCTGGCGGTGGACCGCCCGCGCGACCTCACCCAGGGCCGGCGGCTGATCGAACGCGGTGCCCGGCTCGATCCGGCGAGGGCCGCCGATCCCTCCGTGCCACTCAAGGCGGCCGCGGCGGGGTAGCTTGGTGCCGTGAGTGAGATCGATCCCAAGATTGAAGCCCTGGTCCCCGAGTGGACGTACCTGCCCGACATCTCGGAGCGGTGGGGTGTGCAGGTCACCGAGGTGCGGAACCTGGTGAAGAAGGGCGAGCTGCTCGCCGTTCGGCGCGGCCCCAACAAGTCGCTCCAGGTGCCGGCCGCCTTCATCACCGACGACGGCCTGGTCAAGCACCTGATCGGCACGCTGACCGTGCTGCGCGACAGCGGGTTCAGCGACGAGGAGATCCTCGCGTGGATGTTCACCGAGGACCCCTCGCTGCCCGGCACCCCGATCCAGGCGCTGCAAGAGAACCGCGCCACCGAGGTCAAGCGCCGCGCCCAGGCGATGGCCCTGTGACCGGTGCCGGGCCGGGCCTGCGCGACCGCCTCGCGCAGGCCCGCCTCTACCTGTGCACGGACGCCCGGCGCGAGCAGGGCGACCTGGCCGAGTTCCTGGACGCCGCGCTGGCCGGCGGCGTCGACATCGTGCAGCTGCGCGACAAGGGCCTGGAGGCCAGGCAGGAGCTCGCCGCGCTGGAGGTGTTCGCGGACGCCTGCCGGCGCCACGGCAAGCTGCTGGCCGTCAACGACCGCGCGGACGTCGCCCACGCCGCCCGCCCGGACGTGCTGCACCTCGGGCAGGACGACCTGCCCGTCCCGGCCGCCCGCGCGATCCTCGGCGAGGACGTGCTCGTCGGCCGCTCCTGCCACGCCGAGTCCGAGGTCGACGCGGCGATCGCCGAGCCCGGGGTCGACTACTTCTGCACCGGCCCGGTCTGGCCCACCCCGACCAAGCCGGGCCGCCACGCCCCGGGCCTCGGCCTGGTCTCGTACGCGGCGAAGCAGGTGACCGACCGGCCGTGGTTCGCCATCGGCGGGATCGACCTCGGCAACCTGGACGAGGTGCTGGCCGCCGGTGCCCGCCGGATCGTCGTGGTGCGGGCCATCACGGCCGCCGAGGACCCGCAGGCGGCCGCCGCCGAACTGGCCCGGCGGCTGCGCCCGGCCTGAGCCGGCCCGCTCCGACCGCATCCGGCCCGATCGGGCCGGATGCGGTCGGCCCGGGGCCGCCGCCGTCCTGGGCGCCCGCCCGGTGCGCCGGCGCTCAGTACTTGCGGACGGTGGCGGCCTCGGCCAGCGCCAGCAGCACCGCGCGGGCCCGTTCGTCCGCGAGCGGCGCGGCTTCCAGCGCCGACAGCGACTCGCGCATCAGCTCCCCGATCCGCCGCTCCACCCGCTCGGCGGCGCCGCTGCGCTCCACCAGTGCGCGCAGCTCGGCCACCTCGTGCGCCGCGAGGTCGGGTGCGCCCAGCCGCTCGTCCAGGTGGCGGGCGTCGGCGGCCGGCAGCGCGCGCATGGCGTGCGCGACCAGCAGGGTGCGCTTGCCCTCGCGCAGGTCGTCGCCGGCCGGCTTGCCGGTGACCGCCGGGTCGCCGAAGACCCCCAGCAGGTCGTCGCGCAGCTGGAACGCCTCGCCGAGCGGGAGGCCGAAGGCCGAGTACGCCTCGACCAGCTCCGGGCCGGCGCCGGCGAGCAGGGCGCCCACCTGGAGGGGTCGCTCGATCGTGTACTTCGCGGACTTGTAGTGCAGCACCGTCTGCGCCCGCTCCAGGGCGCCCTCGTCCGAGGAGTCGCCGGCGACCGGCTCCAACACGTCCAGGTACTGCCCGACCATCACCTCGGTGCGCATCAGGTCGAAGGCCGGCTTGGCCGCGAGCACCGCGGCCGGGTCCAGCCCCGAGCGCAGGAACAGCTCGTCGCACCAGATCAGCAGCAGGTCGCCGAGCAGCACCGCGGCCGAGGCCCCGTACTGCTCGCGGTCGCCGCGCCAGCCGCGCTCCCGGTGCAGCGCCTCGAAGCGGCGGTGCACGGACGGCAGGCCGCGGCGGGTGTCGCTGCGGTCCATCAGGTCGTCGTGGACCAGCGCGCTGGCCTGCAGCAGTTCCAGGGCCGCGGCGGCGTTGGCGATGCCGGGCGTGCCGGCCGGGCCGCCGGCGCCGCGCCAGCCCCAGTAGCAGAAGGCCGGGCGCAGCCGCTTGCCGCCGTCCAGCAGGAAGTCGCGCAGGGCATCGGTGGCCGGGACCAGCTGCGGCGAGATCTTGCCGAGCAGCACCGCCTGGCCGTCCATGAACTCGGCGAGGGCGGTGTTGACGCGCTCGCGCACGGCCTCCACGTCGATGGGGTTGGCCGGCCGGGTGCTGGGCGAGGTCACGATGGTGCTCCGGAAGGTCGCTGGGATGCACCAAAGCCTAGCCGGGCGGCGGGGAACAGCCGTACGGACGAGCCGGACGGGGCAACCGGAACGGCGTCCACCGGATGTCTCAATCCGTGGACTCCAGTTGTCCGGGCCCTTCGCCCGGACGTTAACCTGCCAGCATGGCACTCGGCATCGCATCGACCCGAACAGACCGCGCGCTGACGGTGCGCGACCTGCTGTCGGCCGGGAAGCGCTCCTTCTCCTTCGAGTTCATGCCCCCGCGCAGCGAGGCCGGGGAGCAGAAGCTGTGGGACGCGATTCGCCGACTCGAACCGCTCGACCCGAACTTCGTCTGCATGACGTACGGCGCCGGCGGCTCCTCCCGCGAGCGCACGGTCAACATGGTCGGCCGGATCGCCACCGAGACCACGCTGACCCCGGTCGCCCACCTGACCGCCGTGGACCACTCGGTCGCCGAGCTGCGCAACATCATCGGCCAGTACGCCGACCAGGGCGTGCGCAACGTGCTCGCCGTCCGCGGCGACCCGCCCGGCGACCCGATGGGCGAGTGGGTGCGCCACCCGGAGGGCGTCACCTACGCCTACGAGCTGGTCGAGCTGATCAAGGGGATCGGCGACTTCTGCGTCGGCGTGGCGGCCTCGCCGAACATGCACCCGCGGTCGACCGACTGGGACGAGGACATCCGGCACTTCGTCGCGAAGGTCCGCTCCGGCGCCGACTACGCGATCACCCAGATGTTCTTCGAGGTGGACGACTACCTGCGCTACCGCGACCGGGTCGTCGCGGCGGGCTGCGACACGCCGATCATCCCGGAGATCATGCCGGTCACCAACGCCAAGCAGCTGGTGCGCTTCCCGCAGCTCAGCGGGTCGGCCTTCCCGGTCGACCTGGAGGCCCGGCTGCGCGCCGTCGTCGACGACCCGGCGGCGCTGCGCGAGGTCGGCATGGAGCATGCCACCGCGATGTCCGAGCGGCTGCTCGCCGAGGGCGCGCCCGGCCTGCACTTCATCACGCTGAACGGCTCCACCTCGACGCTGGAGATCTACCAGAACCTCGGCCTGCACCGTCGCTGACCGCCCCGCCGGCCGCCCTCCGGCGGCCGGCGGAACCGCCCCGGCCCGGGAACGCGATGCGGTGGCCGGACCGTTGAACCGGTACAGTCGCCGCACACGCGCGGCGCGCGCGGTCACGCGACTGGAGGTAGCGGCCGGATGGGCATCGGATACCTGCTGCTGTACGCCGCGTTGGCGGCGGTGGCGCTCTGGCTGATCGCCGAGCTGCTGCTGCAGAACCGCGCCCCGCTGCACTGGCGGGGCGTCGCGCTGGGCGGCTTCCTCGGCGTCGTCGCCGGGATGAAGCTCGGCTCGGTCGTCGTCATCGGCGCCGGGGCCGCGCTCTTCGCGCTCGGCCAGGTGTTCGTGACCCTCTCCGTCAAGCGCGGCCACACCGGCGGCTGGTCCCTGCGCGGGGCCGACGGCGCCCTGCCCGGCCCGCTCGCCAGGGTGCCGCTGCTCGGCGCCCTCGTCGGCGGCGGTGCGGTGGCGGGTGCGGCGGCCGTGGCGGTGACCCGGGTGGGCGAGGTCGGCGCGGTCGAGGAGACCCGGCCGTTCCGGCCGGTGGCCGACCCGGCGCCCGCTCCGGTCGAGGAGCCCGCGGCCGTCGAGCAGACCGCGGCCTTCGCGATGCAGGAGCTCGCCGCCGACGGCATCTACGACCCCGGCTACTACGAGCAGCAGGTGCCGGTCCAGGCGCAGCAGCAGGTCGACCAGCTGCCGTACCAGGACCCGTACGCCGCCGCCTACCAGTCCGGCTACGACCCCCAGCCGCAGCAGACCGGCGGCTACGACCAGCAGCAGTGGCAGCAGCCCCAGCCGGCCTTCGCCTACGACCAGGGCTACGGCGCCGCGGCCGGGTACCAGCAGCAGGACACCGGCTACCAGCAGCCCGACACCGGCTACCCGCAGCAGGACACGGGCTACCCGCAGCAGACCGGCGGCGGCTACGGCGGCTACCCCCAGCAGGACGGCTCCGCAGGGCAGGACGGCTACGGCTACCAGGCCCAGCAGGGCTGGGACCCGAACCAGCAGCAGTGGCAGCCCGAACAGCAGCAGGGCATCCCGCAGCAGCCCGCCTACGACTACGGCTACCAGCAGAACCACACCTGGCAGCAGCAGGGCTGACCCGCCCGCCGGCCGGGGCGGCCGGACCGGTTCCCGGCGGCGCCGTCAGGCCGGGCCGATCAGCCCGGCGGTGATGCAGGCGGACATCCCGACCCGGGCGAGCCCGCCCCCCGGGTGCGCCGCGCCGCCGACCAGGTAGAGGTTGGGCAGGTCCCGGTTGGGGGCCTGCAGCAGAGCGCCGTGCGCCCCGGCGAGCGCCGGGCGCGGCACCGAACCCCGGTGGGCCCCGGTCTCGCGGGCGGTGTCCGCGGGCGTGCGGACGACCTGCCAGAGCAGCCGCTCGCGCAGCGGGATCCCGGCCGCCTCCACGGCGGCCACCATCCGCTCGGCGCAGCGCCGGCCCACCGCAGGGTCGGACCAGTCGACGCCGGTGGTCGTGACGGTCGAGGTCAGCGTCACCGCCTCGTGCCCGTCGTCGGGCCGCAGCGCGGGGTCGTCGGGCCGCAGCACCTGGACGGTGGGGCGCTCCGTGATCGCCGGGCCGCCGCCGAACACGCTGATCAGCTCCGCGCCCGGGTCGGCGGCGTGCACCACGGTGCGGTGCGCCGTCCCGGCCGGCCGGCCGCCGCGCAGCGCCAGCAGCACCGAGATCCGGCCGGGCACGTCCTCGTACGGACGCCAGTGGGCGGGCCAGTCCTCCTCGCGCTCGTACGGGGTCAGCCCGCCGATGTGGAAGGTGCGGGCGTCGATCGCGGAGACCACCGCGTCGGCGGACAGCTCGCCGCCCCCGGCGAGGACCACCCCGGTCGCCCGGCCGCCGGCGGTGAGCACCCGCTCCACGCGGCAGTCGAAGCGGAACTCCACCCCGCGCTGCTCGCACCGCAGGTGCACGGCGTCGGCGAGCGCGCGCAGGCCGCCGCGCACGTACCAGACGCCGAAGGACTGCTCCATGTACGGCAGCACGGTCGCCCCGGCCGGGACGGTGCGCGGGTCGAAGCCGTACCGCAGGGCGTGCTCGAACAGCAGGGCGGTCAGCCCGGGGTGGCCGCCGAACTCGCGCTCCGCGACGTCGGCGAGCGTCCAGCGCGGGGCGGGCAGCAGCCGGGCGAGCCAGCGCGGGGCGGGCACCGGGTACGGGTCGGCGAACAGCGCCGAGGGGTCGGCGGGCAGCGGCTCCTCCAGCAGGGGGCGGCGGGTCGCCTCCCAGACCGTGCGGCCGTGGTTCACCACCTCGCCCCAGCGCGCGCCGCAGCCGCTGCCGAACGCGGCGTCCAGGGCCTGGGCGACGCCGCCGCGGGAGGCGTTGGGCAGCTGCAGCCCGGTGCCGTCGGGCAGCAGGTGGCGGCTCTCCGGATCGACCGGGACCAGCTCGACCAGCTGCTCCAGCGGCTCCCGCCCGGTCTTCAGCGCGAGGTCGCGGTAGACCGCGGGCAGGGTGAGCAGCCCGGGGCCGGTGTCGAAGGCGAAGCCGTCCCGCGCGTAGCGGCCGACCATGCCGCCGTACGTGCCGGCGGCCTCGCAGACCGTCACCCGGTGCCCGAGGGTGGCCAGCCGGGAGGCCGCCGCGAGCCCGCTCATACCTGCGCCGATGATGACGATCCGTGCCATGGCACCTGATCCTAGGGCGTCGCCCGCCCCGCGCATCACTGCCGAACGGCACCCCTCGACCCCGGCCGACCGGGCCGGCGCCCCTGCCGAACGACAGGCCGGCCGGGCGCTACGCCGCGCCCGCCGGCACCCCGGCCGCCCGGGCGGCCCGCCGTTCGCGCCGCCGGGCCCGGAAGGCCCGGATGCGGTTGACCGCGAACCAGACGAGCAGCAGCCCGGTCAGCAGCAGCAGCGCCGAGGCGATCGCGGCCGGCCACGGGTGGAAGATCGCCAGGGTCACCAGTCCGGCCACCGCCAGGTCCTCGAACACGCTGACCGCGATGTTGCTCGCCGGCTCCGGCGAGGTGTTGACGGCCATCCGCAGCGAGGCCTTCACCAGATGGCTGACCAGGGCCGAGGTGCCGCCCATCGCGCCGGCCGCGATCTCGCCGAGCGAACCGGGGTCGTTGCCCGCCAGCAGGACGCCCACGGTCGCGCCCGCCACCGGCCGGATCACGGTGTGCACGGCGTCCCAGACGGTGTCCACGTACGGGACCTTGTCGGCCACGGCCTCCAGCAGGAACAGCACGCCGGCCGCGACCAGCACGTCCGTCCGCTCCAGCGCGGGCGGTACCGTGTCGGCCCCGCCGAACCGGCCGAACAGTCCCAGCAGCAGCACCACGGCGTACGCGTTGATCCCGCTCGCCAGTCCGCTGGTGAAGATCAGCGGAATGATCGACATGCGTCCCTCCTCCGGCCACAGGGCCGCTCGGTCCGGGTCGCCGTTCGACCCCGCCGTACCGTACCGGGACGCCGCCCGGGGGCCCGGCGGTTGCAGTCCCGCGGGCCCGCCCCCGGCCGCCCGCGAGCTCTGAGTACGGATACTCAGACGCACGGTTGAGTAGCACAGCGGATGGCCTCCGACCTGCGGAGACGAGAGAGTTGTGGTCATCGGGACGGAGGGCCGCAGGGCCCCGGTCCCGGGCTGCGGACGGTTCTCCTCCGCCTGTCACGGGGGTGCGGGCGGGGGGCCGGGGAATCCGCACCGAAGCCGGTCAGGGGCCGCGCACCGCCGACACGGGGCGGCGGAGCGGGTCCACGGGGGCTGGCTCACGGGGGAGACCGCTGCGCCGACCGTGGGGGACGGCGCAGCGGGGACGTGCGGGGCGGAAGCGCCCGTGCACACCGGACGGGGGGAACCAGCCGGTGCGCACGGTCGGGGCCGCCCCGCACGCATGTCCGGCGGCGGGCCGGGAACGTTCCCGGGCGAACCGGCCCCGCGTTGTCAGTGGTGCCGGTCACGATGGAGTGGCGTGGGTCGACCGGCCCGCGCGCCTGCCTCGGAACCGGGGGAGACACATGACCATCAGCCGTCCTGAGCCCGTCACCGCCCGCCTCCACTCCGCCGCCCACCCCTCCGCGTCCGCCCACTCCTCCGCGGCGCACCACGCCGCGGCCCACCACGCGCCCGACCGCCGCCCCGCCGAGCACGGGCGCCCGGCCGGCGGCGACGTCCACCCGGTGCTGCAGCGGGTCGGCGCCCCGCCCGCCGCCCTGGACCTGCTCGCCGACGCGCACCGCACGCTGGTCCGGGCCCGCGGACTGGAGGACCCGCTGGAGCGGTACGCCACCGCGCACCTGGCCGCGCTGCGCACCGTCGCGGCGCTGCTGGCCGCCCGGGGCAGGCCGGAGAAGAGCCCGCGCCGGCGCAAGGCGATCCGCAGCGCCTGGGAGGTGCTGCCCGAGGTGGCTCCGGAGCTGTCCGAGTGGGCGGTCTACTACGCGGCCGGGGCGCGCCGCCGGGCGGGCGCGGAGGCCGGGATCCGCGGCGCCGCCTCGGCCCGGGACGCCGACGACCTGATCCGCAACTCGGCACTCTTCCTCCGCCTGGTCGAGCGCCTGCTCGGCCTGCGTGCGGCACCCCCGCCGCCCCGCCTCCCGCTGGACGGCGCCGAGCCGGGCTGATCCGTACGGGAGGTCTAAGGTGGAGGCGTTCCGATCGTTCCTGCCGAGGAGTCCTCACCTTGTACCCGACGCGTCCCCGCAGCGCCCTGCGTACCGCCGTGGTGTGGGAGGTGGTGCGGGCCGCCCTGGAGAAGCGGGCGGCCGAGCTGGACCAGCCCGTCCTCGACGTCGTCGACACGGGCGGCGGCACCGGCAACTTCGCCGTCCCGGTGGCGAAGCTCGGCCACCGGGTGACGGTCGTCGACCCGAGCCCGGACGCGCTGTTCGCACTGGAGCGGCGGGCCGCCGAGGCGGGCGTGACCGACCTGGTCCGCGCCGTCCAGGGGGACACCCAGACGCTGCCCGAGCTGTTCGCCCCGAAGAGCGTCGACGCGGTGCTGTGCCACGGCGTGCTGGAGGTGGTGGACGACCCGGCCGAGGCCCTCGGCAGCCTGGCCGGCACGCTGCGCCCCGGCGGCCTGGTGAGCCTGCTGGCGGCCAACCGCAACGGTGCGGTGCTGGCCCGCGCGCTGGCCGGCCACTTCGCCGACGCCCGGACGGTCCTGGACGCCGCCGACGGCCGCTGGGGCGAGGGCGACCCGATGCCCCGCCGCTTCACCGGCGAGGAGCTGGAGCGGTTGGCGGCCGGCGCCGGTCTGCGGGTGGAGTCGGTGCACGGGGTCCGGGTCTTCGCCGACCTGGTGCCCGGCGTCCTGGTGGACACCGAGCCGGGGGCGATGGAGGCGCTGCTGCGGCTGGAGGAGGCCGCCGCCGAGCAGCCCGCGTTCCACGCCGTGGCGACCCAGCTGCACCTGCTGGCCACCCTGGCCTGACCGGTCCGCGGCACCCGGCGGGGGCGTCGTCCGCACGGTTCGTCCCGCTCCTGCGCAGCTCGCGGACGATTCCACCGGATCGGGCACTTGTCCGCGTCCTCCGGCGTTGTGACCGGTGCGGATCCGGGCCGCCGAAGTGGCCGGGCCCACGCGTGGTCGACCGCCCCGCAACGGGCCCGTGGACCGTATGATCTGGGTAAAGCCGGAAAGCATGACAGCCGGATGCATGGGGCATATGGACGACACGGGCCGGGTCCCCCGCACAGGCGTCCGACCGCGTGTTCTGAAGGCTGATTTGGACTTGCCACCCCGGACCGGGGCGGCGGACCGGTCGCACCCGCGACCGACGAGTAGGAGGACTCCGTGCCGCTCTCGGAGCACGAGCAGCGACTGCTCGACCAGATGGAGCGAGCGCTGTATGCCGAAGATCCCAAATTCGCGTCGGCGCTAGAGGGAACCGGTCTGCGCACCTACACCCGTCGGCGGGTCTACCTCGCCGTCGCCGGCTTCGTGGTGGGCATCGGCCTGCTGATGGGCGGCATGGTCGTCCCCGATCAGATCTGGGTGAGCGTCGTCGGGTTCCTGGTGATGCTCGGCTGCGCGGTGTTCGCCGTGACGGGCTGGCGCAAGGGCCCCGCCGGCCAGGGCTCCGGGCCCCGCCCGGCCGCGCCGCAGCGCCGCAAGGCCGGGGTGATGGACCGGATGGAGCAGCGCTGGCAGCGCCGCCGGGACGAGCAGAACGGCTTCTGAGACACCGCTCCCGCGGGCGCCGGGCCTCCCGGCGGACGCGCGGGGGACGCCGAGGGCGGGCAGTCGACGAC
>NZ_JBSGXP010000023.1:0-71712 GCF_053610105.1 Kitasatospora sp. NPDC054939
CGCTGTTGAGTTCTCAAGGAACGGACACTTCCTTCGGACCGCCTTCCAGCGGGCCCTCCGGGCGCTTCGTTCTTTCGTGTTTCCAGCTTATCAGACGTTTTCCGCCCCGTTTTCCGGAGTTTCATTCACCCGATTCGCCGAGTTGCTTTTCGCCTTTCGGCGCTCCCGAACTCTACCAGAGCTTCTCGGGCTGCTTTCCGCGTTCAGTTCTCGAATTTCGTTCGAGAACTTCCGGCAGTCCGTCCCGTGGGGCAACCCGGAGAACATTACGCACCGGGCTGCCCCACGTCAAATCAGGACAGGGACGTCGAGGACGTCTCAGACCTCGACCACGACCGGCAGGATCATCGGCCGGCGGCGGTAGTTGTCCGCCACCCACTTGCCGATGGTCCGGCGGACCAGCTGCTGCACCTGGCGGACCTCCAGGACGCCGTCGCCCGCCGAGCGGTCCAGGGCCTCCTGGAGCTTGGCGACCACCGGCACAAAGGCGTTGTCGTCGATGCCGGAGCCGCGGGCCTGGATGGTCGGACCGCCGATGATCTTGCCGTTGGTGGAGTCCACCGCGACGAAGACCGAGATGAAGCCCTCCTCGCCGAGGATCTTGCGGTCCTTGAGCGAGGCCTCGGTGATGTCGCCGACCGAGGAGCCGTCGACGTAGACGTAGCCGGCCTGCACCTTGCCGACGATCCGGGCGACGCCGCGCTCCAGGTCGACGCAGACGCCGTCCTCCGCGATGACGACCCGGTTCTTCGGGATGCCGGTCGCGATGCCCAGGTCGGCGGCGGCGCGCAGGTGGCGCCATTCGCCGTGGACGGGCATGAGGTTGCGCGGCTTGCAGATGTTGAAGAAGTACAGGAGCTCGCCGGCCGAGGCGTGGCCCGAGACGTGCACCTTGGCGTTGCCCTTGTGCACGACCTTGGCGCCCCAGCGGGTGAGGCCGTTGATGACCCGGTAGACCGCGTTCTCGTTGCCGGGGATCAGCGAGGAGGCCAGGACGACGGTGTCGCCCTCGACGATGCGGATCTGGTGGTCGCGGTTGGCCATCCGGGAGAGCGCCGCCATCGGCTCGCCCTGGGAGCCGGTGCAGATGAGCACCACCTCCTTGTCCGGCAGGTCGTCCAGCGTCTTCACGTCGACGATCAGGTTGCCGGGGACCTTCAGGTAGCCGAGGTCGCGGGCGATGCCCATGTTGCGGACCATCGAGCGGCCGACGAAGGCGACCTTGCGCTTGTACTCGTGCGCGGCGTCCAGCACCTGCTGGATGCGGTGCACGTGGCTCGCGAAGGAGGCGACGATGATGCGCTTGTCCGCGTTGGCGAACACGTTGCGCAGGGCGGCCGAGATGTCCCGCTCGTGCGGGATGAACCCGGGGACCTCGGCGTTGGTGGAGTCCACCAGCAGCAGGTCCATGCCCTCCTCCGCCAGCTTGGCGAAGGTCGGCAGGTCGGTGAGGCGGCCGTCGAGCGGCAGCTGGTCCATCTTGAAGTCGCCGGTGGCGACGACCATGCCGGCGGGCGTGCGGACGGCCACCGCCAGGGCGTCCGGGATGGAGTGGTTGACGGCGATGAACTCGCAGTCGAAGGGGCCGATCCGCTCGCGCTCGCCCTCCTTGACCTCCAGCACGTACGGGCGGATGCGGTGCTCGGCGAGCTTCGCCTCGATCAGCGCGAGGGTCAGCTTCGAGCCGATCAGCGGGATGTCCGGGTTCTCCCGGAGCAGGAACGGGACGGCACCGATGTGGTCCTCGTGCCCGTGGGTCAGGACGATGCCGTCGATCTTGTCGAGGCGGTCCCGGATGTAGCTGAAGTCCGGGAGGATCAGGTCCACGCCGGGCTGCTCGTCCTCGGGGAAGAGGACGCCGCAGTCGACGATGAGGATGCGGTCGCCGTACTCGAAGACCGTCATGTTGCGGCCGATCTCGCCGAGACCGCCGAGCGGAGTGATGCGGAGGGCGCCCTCCTTGAGGACGGGGGGCGCGCCGAGTTCGGGATGCGGGTGGCTCAAAAGACTCTCCTCACGACGCACGCCATATGCCCGGGGTCCTCCCCGCGAGACATATGGCGTGCGTGCTCAGTTTCGGTTTCCTAGCTGGGTCGGTGCTCCCGCGCCTTCGGTCCGGTCCTGCGGCAGACCCCGGGGGGTCCGGCGAGCCGGGGCGCGCACGTCTGTGTCTGTTACAGGTGTACCCCGCCGGCGGCGAGATCCTTCTTCAATTGCGCGATCTCGTCGGGCGTCGCGCCGACCAGGGGAAGCCGCAGCGGACCTGCGGGCAGGCCCTGGAGCTCCAGCGCGGCCTTGGTGAGGATGACACCCTGCGTGCGGAAGATACCGCTGAAGATCGGCAGCAGGCTCTGGTGGACGGCCGTGGCCTTGGACACATCTCCGGCCGCGTACGCCTCGACCATGCTCCTGATCTCCCCGGCGACCAGGTGCCCGACCACGCTCACCACGCCGACGGCGCCGACCGAGAGCAGCGGCAGGGTGAGGATGTCGTCCCCGGAGTACCAGGCGAGGTCGGACCGTGCGATGGCCCAGGCCGCGGCGCCGACGTCGCCCTTGGCGTCCTTGTTGGCGAGGATCCGGGGGTGCTCGCCGAGGCGGACCAGCGTCTCGTGGCTCAGCGCCACGGCACTGCGGCCCGGGATGTCGTAGAGCATGACCGGCAGTTCGGTGCTGTCCGCGATCGCGACGGTGTGCCGGTACAGGCCCTCCTGCGGGGGCTTGCTGTAGTACGGCGTCACGGCGAGCAGGCCGTGGGCGCCGGCGGCCTCGGCCTTGCGGGCCAGCTCGACGCTGTGGTGGGTGTCGTTGGTGCCGACCCCCGCGATGACGTGCGCCCGGTCCCCCACGGCGGCCACGACGGCGCGGACCAGCTCGGTCTTCTCGGCGTCGCTGGTGGTCGGGGACTCGCCGGTGGTGCCGTTGACGACGAGGCCGTCGTTGCCGGAGTCGACGAGGTGGGCGGCGAGGCGCTGGGCCCCGTCGAGGTCGAGGTCGCCGTCCGCGGTGAACGGGGTCACCATGGCGGTCAGGACCCGGCCGAAGGGCGTCTGGGGGGTGGAGGTCGGAGCCATGCGTCCAAAACTACTCGTAGGCGGTGGGGCGGTACCCATACCGGTCCAGGGTTCGGACAGGTCAGCGGCCGACCGGCTGCCGCGGAATGGGATTCCGGTGCTGCATGCTCGGGGGTTCATGCAGCACCGGAATCCGTGTCCACGAGCCTAGGGAGCGGCCGGAGGGGCCGCAATCCGGACATGCCAGAGGTACCGCTCGGATGCTCGTCGTCCCAGGTCAGGGGGCGACGCGGCCGTGCTTCTCGAAGGCCGCACGGGTGAGCGGCATGAGCGCGGCCCACTGCTCCTCCATCAGCTCCGCGACCATCTCGATCTCGCGCTGCGGGAAGGAGGGCACGGTCGCGTTCTCCCGCTTGGTCCGCAGCGAGAGGAAGTGCATCAGCGAGCGGGCGTTGCAGGTCGCGTACATCGAGGAGAACAGGCCGACCGGCAGCACGGCGCGGGCCACCTCGCGGGCCACCCCGGCCTCCAGCATCTCCCGGTAGCGCCCGTACGACTCGCGGTACGAGGCCTCCATCGCGGCCGTGACCGTGGCGTGCTGCTCCGGCGAGCCGGCCACGAACTCGTAGCGGCCCGGGCGGCCCTGCTGGACCAGCCGGCGGTCGGCGCCGGGCACGTAGAAGACCGGCTCCAGCTCGCGGTAGCGGCCGGACTCCTCGTTGTACGACCAGCCGCTGCGGTGGCGGTGGAACTCGCGGAACACGAAGATCGGCGCGCTGATGAAGAAGGTCATCGAGTTGTGCTCGAACGGCGTGCCGTGCCGGTCGCGCATCAGGTAGTTGATCAGCCCCTCGGAGCGGGCCGGGTCCTCCTGGAGCGCCTCCAGGGACTGCTCCCCGGCGGTGGAGACCCGGGCCGCCCAGATGACGTCCGAGTCCGCGGCGCTGCTGCGGACCAGTTCCACAGTGACGTCGCTGCGGAACTGTGGGGCCGTGTCGTCGGTCACGCGCTACTCCTCGTGGGGACAGTGATGGT
This sequence comes from Kitasatospora sp. NPDC054939, assembly GCF_053610105.1. Taxonomy (NCBI): domain Bacteria; kingdom Bacillati; phylum Actinomycetota; class Actinomycetes; order Kitasatosporales; family Streptomycetaceae; genus Kitasatospora; species Kitasatospora sp. NPDC054939. The sequence continues at coordinate 4,050 of NZ_JBSGXP010000023.1, forward strand.
GCTGTGCAGCCTGATGGCGTGCTGCATGGTCTTGCGGGCCCGCGGGACGTCGCCGGCGTCCGCGTACGCCACGGCGAGCCGGAACCACACCCGCCAGTCCGCCGGCTCGGCCTGCGCCTCGGTCTTCCGGCGCTCGAACACGGCGTCCGCCGAGGCCCGGTCGATGCGCCCGCCGGCGGTGCGCACCAGCTCGTCGACCGGCAGGCCGCCCTCGGCCTCCAGCTCGCGGGCCAGCCGCTCGCTCGCCCGGCCGAAGCGGACGGTCTGGCGCAGGAACCAGACGCCGATCACCGGGATCACGAAGGCGCACAGGCCCAGGCCGATGCCGAGCGGTTTGCCGGTGGCGATCAGCTGGACGCCCTGGCCGACGCAGACCAGGGCCACCACCAGCAGGACGCCGGAGAGCACGAAGAAGCCGGTACGGGAGGTCATGCGGGGCTCACAGGTCCAGGAAGTGTTCGAGGCCGAGGGTCAGACCGGGGGTCTCCACCACCTTGCGCACCCCGAGCAGGATGCCCGGCATGAAGCTGCTGTGGTGCAGCGAGTCGTGGCGGATGGTGAGGGTCTCGCCGTCGTCGCCGAACATCACCTGCTGGTGCGCGAGCAGGCCGCGCAGCCGGACGGCGTGCACCGGCACCCCGTCCACGTCGGCGCCGCGGGCACCGGGCAGGCCGTGGGTGGTCGGGTCCTGCTGGGCCGGACGGCCGGCCTCGGCGCGGGCGGCCGCGATCAGCTCGGCGGTGCGGGTGGCGGTGCCGCTGGGGGCGTCGGCCTTGCGGTCGTGGTGCAGCTCGACGACCTCGACCGACTCGAAGTACTTGGCGGCGGTCTGGGCGAACTTCATGCCGAGGACGGCGCCGATCGAGAAGTTCGGCGCGATCAGCAGGCCCAGCTCGGGCGCCCCGGCGAGCCAGCCGCGGACGGTGTCCAGCCGCTCGGCCGTCCAGCCGGTGGTGCCGGTGACCACGTGGATCCCGTGGTGCAGGCAGTAGTCGAGGTTGCCCATCACCGCGTCGGGGTGGGTCAGCTCGACGGCGACCTGCACCCCGGCGTCGGTCAGCTCCTCCGGCTTCGAGCCCCGGCCCAGCGTGGCGACCAGCTCCAGGTCCGGCGCGGCCTCGACGGCCTTGACCGCCTCGGAGCCGATCCGGCCCTTGGCGCCGATCACGGCGACACGCAGCGTCATAGCGAACAGTCCCTTCAGACCAGCAGGTCGGCGAGCTTCGCGGCCCGCTTGTCGTTGATCGGGCCGATCAGCGCGAGCGACGGCCGGTGGGCCCCCAGCACATCACGGGCGACGGCGTGGACGTCGTCCAGGGTCACCGCGGCGATCCGCTCCAGGATCTCGTCCACCGACAGGTGGTGGCCGTAGCTGAGCTCGGCCTTGCCGATCCGGTTCATCAGCGAACCGGTGTCCTCCATGCCCAGCACGGTGGAGCCGGAGATCTGCCCGATCGCGCGCTGCAGCTCCTCCTCGGTGATGCCCTCGGCGACCACCTTGGCGAGCTCGGCGCGGCAGATCCGCAGCACCTCCTCGACCCGCTTGGGCTGGCAGCCTGCGTAGATGCCGAACAGGCCGCTGTCCGCGTACGAGGAGGAGTACGAGTAGACCGAGTAGGCGAGGCCGCGCTTCTCCCGGACCTCCTGGAAGAGCCGCGAGCTCATGCCGCCGCCGAGGGCCGCGTTGAGCACGCCCATCGCCCAGCGGCGCTCGTCGTGCCGGGGCACCCCGGGGACGCCGAGCACCAGGTGGGCCTGCTCGGTGGTGCGGTTGAGCACCTCGACCCGGCCGGACGTCCGCAGCGCCTTGACGCCGCGGCGGGCCTCGACGGGGGCGGCGTCGGAGCGGGCCAGCAGCGGCGCGAAGGCCGCCTCGACCTGCTTGACCACCTTGCGGTGGTCGAGGTTGCCGGCCGCGGCGACGACCAGGTGCTCGGGCCGGTAGCGGCGGTGGAAGAAGCCGGCGATCTGGTCGCGGGTGAGGCCCCGGACGGTCTCCTGGGTGCCGAGGATCGGCCGGCCGAGCGGGCCGCTGCCGTAGACCACCTTGGCGAACAGGTCGTGCACCACGTCGCCCGGGTCGTCCTCGGCCATCGCCATCTCTTCGAGGATGACGCCGCGTTCGGCCTCGACGTCCTCGGGCCGGATCAGCGAGCCGGTGAGCATGTCGCAGACCACGTCGATGGCCAGCGGCAGGTCGGTGTCGAGCACCCGCGCGTAGTAGCAGGTGTTCTCCTTCGCGGTGAAGGCGTTCATCTCGCCGCCGACCGCGTCCAGGGCGGCCGAGATGTCCAGCGCGCTGCGCCGGGCGGTGCCCTTGAACAGCAGGTGCTCCAGGTAGTGGGTGGCACCGTTGAGCTGCGGGGTCTCGTCCCGGGAGCCGACGCCGACCCAGATGCCGAAGGTCGCGGAGCGGACCGTCGGCAGGGTCTCGGTGACGACCCGCAGGCCGCCGGGGAGCACGGTGCGGCGCACCGTGCCGGCACCGCCCTCCGCGCCCTTCAGCAGGGTTCGGGTGGTGCCGGGGCGCTGCTTCGCCGCCGAGGCCTGGGCCACGGGGTGTACCTCCGTTGGAGTGGGGGACAACAGGGTGCGGCCCGCACGCCGCTGGGGGCGTACGGGCCGCGGGGGTCACTCAGCGGCGCTTCACTCGGAAGCGGCCTCGCCGCCCTCTTCGCCCTCGACGACCGGGATCAGCGACAGCTTGCCGCGCGGGTCGATCTCGGCGATCTCGACCTGGACCTTGGCGCCGACGCCGAGGACGTCCTCGACGTTCTCCACGCGCTTGCCGCCGGCCAGCTTGCGGATCTGCGAGATGTGCAGCAGGCCGTCCTTGCCGGGCATCAGCGAGACGAACGCACCGAAGGTCGTGGTCTTGACCACGGTGCCCAGGTAGCGCTCGCCGACCTCCGGCATGGTCGGGTTGGCGATCTGGTTGATCGTGGTGCGGGCGGCCTCGGCGGCCGGACCGTCGGAGGCACCGATGTAGATGGTGCCGTCGTCCTCGATCGTGATCTCGGCGCCGGTGTCCTCCTGGATCTGGTTGATCATCTTGCCCTTGGGGCCGATGACCTCACCGATCTTGTCCACCGGGATCTTGATGGTGATGATGCGCGGCGCGTTCGGCGACATCTCGTCGGGCGCGTCGATGGCCTCGTTCATCACGTCGAGGATGTGCATGCGGGCGTCGCGGGCCTGCTTCAGGGCCGCGGCGAGCACCGAGGCCGGGATGCCGGTCAGCTTGGTGTCCAGCTGCAGGGCGGTGATGAAGTTGCGGGTACCGGCGACCTTGAAGTCCATGTCGCCGTACGCGTCCTCGGCACCGAGGATGTCGGTCAGCGCGACGTAGTGGGTCTCGCCGTCGATCTCCTGGGAGATCAGGCCCATGGCGATACCGGCGACGGCGGCCTTCAGCGGCACACCGGCGTTCAGCAGCGACATGGTGGAGGCGCAGACCGAGCCCATCGAGGTGGAGCCGTTGGAGCCCAGCGCCTCGGAGACCTGGCGGATCGCGTAGGGGAACTCCTCGCGGGTCGGCAGCACGGGCAGGATCGCCCGCTCGGCCAGCGCGCCGTGGCCGATCTCGCGGCGCTTGGGCGAGCCCACGCGGCCGGTCTCGCCGACCGAGTACGGCGGGAAGTTGTAGTTGTGCATGTAGCGGCGGCGCGTCTCCGGGGAGAGCGTGTCCAGCTGCTGCTCCATGCGCAGCATGTTCAGCGTGGTGACACCCAGGATCTGGGTCTCGCCGCGCTCGAACAGGGCCGAGCCGTGGACGCGCGGGATGGCCTCGACCTCGGCGGCCAGGGTGCGGATGTCGGTGACGCCGCGGCCGTCGATGCGGACCTTGTCCGTGATGACGCGCTCACGGACGATCTTCTTGGTCAGCGCGTTGTAGGCGGCGCCGATCTCCTTCTCGCGGCCCTCGAACTCCGGCAGGAGCTTCTCGGCGGCGATCGCCTTGATGCGGTCGAGCTCGTTGTTGCGCTCCTGCTTGCCGGCGATGGTGAGCGCCTGGGCGAGCTCGTCCTTGACCGCGGCGGTCAGGGCGGTGAGCACGTCGTCCTGGTAGTCCAGGAAGACCGGGAACTCGGCGGTCGGCTTGGCGGCCTGCGCGGCGAGCTGCGACTGGGCGGCGCAGAGGACCTTGATGAACGGCTTGGCGGCCTCCAGGCCGGCGGCGACGACCTCCTCGGTCGGCGCCTCGGCGCCGCCCTCGACCAGCTTGATGGTCTTGTCGGTGGCCTCGGCCTCGACCATCATGATCGCGACGTCGCCGTCCGGCAGGGCGCGACCGGCGACGACCATGTCGAAGACGGCCGACTCCAGCTCGCTGTGGGTCGGGAAGGCGACCCACTGGCCGTTGATCAGCGCGACGCGGACGCCGCCGATGGGGCCGGTGAACGGCAGGCCCGCCAGCTGGGTGGAGGCGGAGGCGGCGTTGATCGCGACCACGTCGTACAGGTGGTCGGGGTTGAGCGCCATGATGGTGCAGACGACCTGGACCTCGTTGCGCAGGCCCTTGACGAAGGACGGGCGCAGCGGGCGGTCGATCAGGCGGCAGGTGAGGATGGCGTCCTCGGAGGGCCGGCCCTCACGACGGAAGAACGAGCCGGGGATGCGGCCCGCGGCGTACATCCGCTCCTCGACGTCCACGGTCAGCGGGAAGAAGTCGAAGTGCTCCTTCGGCTGCTTGGAGGCGCTGGTGGCCGACAGGACCATGGTGTCGTCGTCGAGGTAGGCGACGGCGGAACCGGCGGCCTGGCGGGCCAGGCGGCCGGTCTCGAAGCGGATGGTACGGGTGCCGAAGGAACCGTTGTCGATCACGGCCTCGGCGTAGAACACGTTCTCTTCCACCTGGAAGATCTCCTCTTTCGTACGTCTCCGGGAGAGCGTCCCCGCGCTTGCCTGCCGGTGGCCCTGGGCAGTCGGGCCGGTCTTCGATCGAAGCCTCCGGGGTGCCCTGCTCGATCGGCGGGGCTTCCGGCGGCCACTACCGAGGACCGGCGCCTCTCGGCTGCCAGTCCGGGGCGGGCGTTCCGCGTCTGGACGCTCTCTCGGATGCGGGCGGCTTCCGTTTGAAGCCTTCGTCCCGCGGGGGGTTCGGTCTCTGCTCGGGTGGCGCTCGATCGGCGCCATCACCCGGCATGCCCACAACCCTACGGTGCAATCCTCGGCCACCCGGGGAGGTGCGCGCGAGTTGTTATGTCAGGGTGCGGCGGCGCAGCGGCCGCGGCATACGCGCGAGGGGCGGCTCCCCGGTGTGGGGAGCCGCCCCGAGCGGCGTTCTCAGCGGGCGCCGCCGGCGGCACCGCGGCGGATGCCCAGGCGGTCGACGAGCGTACGGAAGCGCTCGATGTCCTTCTTGGCCAGGTACTGCAGCAGGCGGCGGCGCTGGCCGACCAGGATGAGCAGGCCGCGGCGCGAGTGGTGGTCGTGCTTGTGCGACTTGAGGTGCTCGGTCAGGTCCGAGATGCGACGGGAGAGCATGGCCACCTGGACCTCGGGGGAGCCGGTGTCGCCCTCCTTCTGGCCGAACTCGGCGATGATCTGCTTCTTGACGTCAGAGGCGAGAGCCACTGCAACTCCTTCGGGGTGATACCGAGCGGTCCTGGTCTACGGCACAGGACTCTTGGAGAACTCGGTGTCGTATGGCGAACGCGCCGTGCTCGCGGCCGGAGCTCCGGCTGCGGGCACACGGGTGCGCTCGAAGGGCAAGCCTACCAGTGCCGCGGCGGCCGTCGGTCAGCCGGTGGCGCCGCGCACCAGGTTGTAGACGTTGAGGACGGCCAGCGTGATGGGCACCAGCGCCATCAGGGTCAGGCTGTCGACGAGGTCCAGGATGCGGCCCCAGAAGGGGGAGACGCCGAGCCGCGGGACGACCAGGGCGATGGCGATCAGGATCGCGGCGCCGAAGGCGATGGAGGCGCTCAGCCAGATGGTGCGCAGGTCGGTCTCGGTGCTGTTGGCGGCCTTGAGGATGAACAGCGGGGTGTGCAGCGAGAGGCCGACGATCAGCAGCGACAGGCCGACCAGGCCGGCGATGGTGAGGCTGAAGACCTGCGCGGTGTAGCGGAAGAGCCGGGCGCGCAGCATGGTGGCGATGCCGATGGTGAGGGCGAGCAGCTCGGGCCAGAACTCGTCGGTGAAGCCGAGGACGGCGCAGGCGCCGACGATGACCGCGGCGCAGCCGCCGACCAGGCCGACCAGGACCTCGTGGCCGCGGCGCGCCTGGTGGGCGATCCGCTCGTACTCGACGGCCTCGGCGCGGCCGGCCTCCTCGTCGTAGTCGCGGCTGCGGGTGCGGGTCTGGCCGGGGGCGCTGAAGCCGACGGGGAGCCGGGCGAAGCGGGCGGAGAGGCCGGGCAGGAAGCCGATCGCGGCGACGGCGGTGACGCCGGTGACGGCGGCGATGTGGTTGGCCGGGGTGTCGGGCAGCAGGACGGCCGCGAAGGTGGCGAGGGTGCCGGCGGCGGCGAGGAAGGCGGCGGCGACGAAGACCGAGTCCTTCTCGGGCAGCAGGCCGACGAGCAGGACGGCGACCAGCAGGACGGCGACGCAGCCGGTGAGCAGCTGGATGCGGCCCGGGCCCTGCCACGGGTGGGCGATGGCCATGATGCCGCTGCCGCCGATGAGGGCGTGCGGGAGGGCGCCGAGGCCGAGCGCGAGCGCGGCGTGGGCGTCCTGGTAGACGCGGGCCCGGACGCCGGCGAAGGCGGTGAGCACGACCGCGGTGACGCCGGACAGGATGCCGGGCAGGCCGTGCATGTCGTGGCGCAGGTCGGAGTACCAGAGGGCGAAGCCGAGCAGCGCGAGCAGGACGCCGGCGCCGATCAGGCCGAAGGCCCGCATGAGTTCGGGGCTCCAGAACCGGCGGTCGGCCTCGACGGCGGTGGCGATGGCGTCGGCGACGTCGTCGTACACGGCCGGCGGGAGGGACTCGGCGAACGGGCGCAGGCTGAGCAGGTCGCCGTCGCGGACCTGCTGGGCGGCCAGCGGCAGACCGCTGTCGAGGACGGTGCCGTCGCGGCGGACCAGGTGGAAGCCGGTCGGTGCGCCGTCGGGCTGGGTCTGGCCGGAGAGCCGCAGGACCTCGGGGTAGATGTCCGCGAGCGGGACGTCCTCGGGCAGGGCGACGTCGATCCGGCTGTCCGGGGCGACGACGGTGACCCGGCAGAAGCCGGTCGTGGCGGCGGTGCTCATGCCGACACCTCGCTGATCGCTCGACGCACTGGGCGCTCCCCCTTGTTGACGGTGCCGTGGGTCCGGCGGTGCCGGGTACGGGCGGTGGTCGGTGTTGCCGGCCGTGGGCCGGGCGCCTGGAACTGGCTCGGACCGGGCACGAGTTGGCGCGGCGTTACCCTACCGCTCCGTTCGTGGGCCCTCCCGCGCGGGACCCTGCGGGGTAGCGCCGGTGAGGGCGCCGGGGGCTGCCAGTAGGATCGGCCCCTGCGCAAGGCGAGGGGGTTGGGGCCGAGTTCCTCCCCGGTGCCTGCGGTCGGCGGAGCGGGGGCGGCGTCACACGGGGCGTCCTCACCCGTACGTATCCAGTTGCGTGAGGGCTGATGCCGTAGTGCTAGCGAACGAGCGAACCGTGCGGGGGCGTTGGGTGGTGGGGGCATGAGCGTGATTACGGTCAAGCGCCCGGCTCGGGCCTATCCGCCGCAGGTGGCCGAGGACCCGGTGGAGCTGGTCCCGCCGCCTGAGCTGCCCAGGGGCGGCGGCGAGGACTGGATGATGAGCGTCCTGCCGATGCTCGGCATGGGCGGATCGGCGGTGTTCTTCTTCTCCCCGGGGTCTCCCCCGCCGATGAAGATCATGGGCGGTCTGATGCTGGTGTCGACGCTCGGTATGGGTCTGGCGCAGATTGTGCGCGCACGGCGTGGCGGTTCGACGGCGGTGGCGGACGAGCGCCGCGACTACCTGAAGTACCTGCAGCAGATGCGGCGCCAGGTGCGGCGGACGGCGGAGCGCCAGCGCGGCGCGCAGCTGTTCCTGAACCCGGAGCCTGACCAGCTGTGGTCGATCGTGGCGGACGGCCGGCGGCTGTGGGAACGGCGGCCGAGCGACAACGACTTCGCCCAGATCCGGGTCGGCCGGGGGCCGGTGCAGCTGTCGACGCCGCTGGTGGCGCCGCAGACCGCGCCGATGGACGAGCTGGAGCCGCTGTCGGCGGCGGCGATGCACACCTTCCTGAAGGCGCACGGGACGCTGCAGGAGCTGCCGTTGGCGGTCTCACTGCGGGCGTTCTACCACATCACGGTGTGCGGGGACCCGGACACCGTGTACGGCAACGTGCGGGCGATGATCGCGCAGTTGACGACGCTGCACTCGCCGGACGACCTGGTGGTGTCGGTGGCCGCGGCGCCCGGTGCGGTGGAGGAGTGGGAGTGGACGAAGTGGCTCCCGCACACCCAGCACCGCAAGGACAGCGACGGTGCGGGTTCGCGTCGGCTGATCGCGACCGGTCTGGGCGAGCTGGAGCACCTGCTGCAGGACGAGCTGGCGGGCCGGCAGCGCTTCGTGCGCGACGCCGCGCCGACGCCGGACCAGCCGCACATCATCGTGGTCATGGACGGCGCCTCGGTGCCGCACGACTCGCTCCTGGCCGGGGCCGAGGGCGTACAGGGCGTGACGATCGTCGAGGTCGTACCGGGTGACCTGGACGAGCCGACCGGGCACCTGATCGTGACGGTGTCGCCGGACGAGCTGGTGCTGCGCTCGGCGTCGGGTGCCACCTACTCGGGCAAGCCGGACACCCTGTCGGCGTGGCAGTCCGAGGCGCTGGCGCGGCAGTTGTCGCCGTACCGGATCTCGGCGGGCGGCGACGACGAACCGCTGCTGTCGAACCTGGACTTCACCGACCTGATGAACTCGGGCGACCCGGGCTCGTTCGACGTGTCGCGCTCCTGGCGCCCGCGGGCGAACCACGAGAAGCTCCGGGTGCCGATCGGCCTGGGCGCCAACGGCGAGCAGGTCTACCTGGACATCAAGGAAGCCGCGCTGGAGGGCATGGGCCCGCACGGCCTGTGCATCGGGGCCACCGGTTCCGGCAAGTCGGAGCTGCTGCGCACGCTGGTGCTGGCGCTGGCGATGACGCACTCGTCGGAGATCCTCAACTTCGTGCTCGCCGACTTCAAGGGTGGTGCGACCTTCGCGGGGATGGCGGACATGCCGCACACCTCCGCGGTCATCACCAACCTGGAGGGCGAGCTCACCCTGGTCGACCGCATGCGCGACGCGATCGAGGGCGAGATGAACCGGCGCCAGGAGCTGCTGCGCTCGGCCGGCAACTACGCCAACCTGAACGAGTACGAGCGGGCCCGGGCGGCCGGTGCGGCGCTGGACCCGCTGCCGTCGCTGGTGCTGATCATCGACGAGTTCTCCGAGCTGCTGACGGCGAAGCCGGACTTCATCGAGATGTTCATCCAGATCGGCCGGATCGGCCGTTCGCTGGGCGTGCACCTGCTGCTGGCCTCGCAGCGCCTGGAGGAGGGCAAGCTGCGCGGCCTGGACACCTACCTGTCGTACCGGATCGGTCTGCGGACCTTCTCGGCGGCGGAGTCGCGGGCGGCCCTGGGCGTGCCGGACGCGTACCACCTGCCGCCGGTGCCCGGTGTCGGCTACCTGAAGTTCGGCACCGACGTGATGGACCGCTTCAAGGCGGCGTACGTGTCGGGTCCGTACCGGGCGCCGGGGCAGCAGCGGGCGGTCGGCGGTCGGACGGTGACGGTGCAGCCGGTGCTGTTCACGGCGGCCGAGGTGCCGGTGCTGGAGCCGGTGGTGCAGGAGGTGGAGCCGGTCGCGGAGGAGTTGGACGACGCGCTGGTGGACACCGTGCTGGACGTGTTCGTGCAGCGGATGGCGGGCCAGGGGCCGGCCGCGCACCAGGTGTGGCTGCCGCCGCTGGACGAGGCGCCGACCGTCGACCAGCTGGTGCCGCCGCTGCAGGCGACGCCGGAGCGCGGTCTCACCTCGCCGGAGTTCGGTGCGCTGGGCCGGCTGGTGGTGCCGGTCGGCATCGTCGACAAGCCGCGCGACCAGCGCCGCGACGTGCTGTACCAGGACTACGCCGGTGCGGCCGGCCACGGTCTGATCGTGGGTGGTCCGCGGTCGGGCAAGTCGACGCTGGTGCGCACCACGGTGGCCGGCTTCGCGGTCACCCACACGCCGCAGGAGACGCAGTTCTACCTGCTGGACTTCGGTGGCGGCGGCTTCCAGGCGCTGCAGGACCTGCCGCACGTCGGCGGGGTGGCGGGCCGGTTGGACGAGGAGAAGGTCCGCCGGATGATCAGCGAGGTGCACGGCGTCCTGAACCGCCGCGAGGAGCTGTTCCGGGCGACGGGCATCGACTCGATCGGCACGTACCGCACGCGCCGGGCCAACGGGCAGCTGCCGGAGGAGCAGTTCGGCGACGTGTTCCTGATCGTCGACGGCTGGCTCACCTTCCGGCAGGAGTTCGAGGCGCTGGAGCCGGTCGTCGCGGACATCGCGCAGCGCGGTCTGGGCTACGGCGTCCACCTGATCGTCACGGCGTCGCGGTACGCCGAGGTGCGTCCGGCGCTGAAGGACCTGCTGCAGAACCGCACCGAGCTGCGGCTCGGCGACTCGATGGAGTCGGAGGTCGACCGCCGGGTCGCGCAGAACGTGCCGCCGGTGCCGGGTCGCGGTCTGACCGCGACGAAGCTGCACTTCCTGGCGGGTCTGCCGCGGCTGGACGGCTCGTCCTCGGTGGAGGACCTGCAGGACGGCGTGGCCGGCCTGGTCGAGGCGGTCAACGCGGCCTGGACGGGCCCGCGGGCGCCGCAGGTCCGGATGCTGCCGTCGGTGCTGGACGGGAATGCGCTGCCGAAGGGCTTCGAGCACCCGGAGCGCGGCGTGGCGTTCGGCGTCGACGAGGTCGAACTGGCCCCGGTCTTCGTCAACTTCGAGACCGACCCGCTGTTCATCGTCTTCGGCGAGAGCGAGTCGGGCAAGTCGGCGCTGCTGCGGATGCTGGTGAAGCAGATCACCGAGCGGTACACGCCGGACCAGGCGGGCATCGTGGTCGGCGACTACCGGCGCTCGCTGCTGGGCGTGGTCCCGCCGGAGTACCTGGTGGAGTACGCGGCGGCGCAGCCGGCGATGACGAACATCGTGGAGATGCTGCGCGGGGCGTGCTCGCGCCGTCTGCCCGGTCCGGACGTGACCGCGGAGCAGCTGCGCAACCGCAGCTGGTACAGCGGCAAGGACATGTTCGTGATCGTGGACGACTACGAGCTGGTCGCGACGGCGTCGGGCAACCCGCTGTCGCCGCTGGCGGAGTTCCTTCCGTTCGCCCGTGACATCGGCCTGCGGCTGATCGTGGCGCGCAGCGCGGGCGGCGCCGGCCGGTCGCTGTACGAGCCGGTGATGCAGCGGATGCGCGAGCTGGGCGGCCAGGGCGTCATCCTCTCGGGCAACAAGGACGAGGGCGCGCTGCTGGGCACGGTCAAGCCGCAGCCGCTGCCGCCGGGCCGCGGTGTGTTCGTGTCGCGCCGGATCGCGACCGGCCAGCTGATGCAGACGGGTTGGCTGCCGTCGGCATAGCCTTCCAAGGCTGGTCACGCACGGTGACGAACGGGGTCGGGTCCTTCGGGCCCGGCCCCGTTCGCGTCCCACGTGCTGAAACGTTACCTAGATCTTTCGGGCGATCGGCTGCGGTTCCCGCACCTGGCGCGACGGCGCAGGGGCGGTTCGGGGGCGCCTCAGCGAGCACCTGCCGCAGGCCCCAGCAGCCTTTGAATGGCTGCTTTCAACAGACTTTTCACCTTTGATTCATGTGCGATGTGGCGAGGATAACAACTCGGGCATCCCCGACAATTACCGTGAGCAATCATCGGATCGCATGCCTATGCGGCAGTTGGCAACGGATTCCGAAGCATTTCGGCCGTTGACGCACGCATTACGGCCACGGTTCCATGGCGGCCCGGGAGCGACAGAACCACAGACCCACGAACAGCCGGTGGAGGCGATACCGCTCCCGACCCCAGGACCGCACAGAGCCGATCGGAAGCCACATGACCGACACGCTTCGCCCGCCACGCGCCGTAGCCCCCGCCGCGGCGGCCGAGGGCAGCACCTCCGACGCCCCCACGCTCAAGCGCTCGATCGGCGTCGTCGGCGGCACCCTGCTCACGCTGTCCTGCGTCACGCCGGCGTCGACGCTCTTCGTGATCGTGCCGGAGCTGTTCTCCTCGATCGGCAGCGCCACCGCGCTGGCCATCGGGATCGGTTCGCTGCTCTGCATCGCCGTCGCGTTCTGCTACTCCGAGCTCGGCACCCTGATCCCCAGCGCCGGCGGCGAGTACGCGATGGTCGGCACCCTGGCGGGCCGGCTCGCCGGCTGGCTGGTCTTCGTACTCTCGCTGATCGTGGTGATGATCGTCCCCTCGGTGATCGCCCTCGGCACCGCCGAGTACCTGGAGCCGGTGCTCCACGTGGACACCGCGATCGCCGGCGCGGCCGTGATGCTCGCCGCCACCCTGGCCGGCCTGCTCGACCTGCGCGCCAACGCCTGGATCACCGGGATCTTCCTGGTTCTTGAGGTCGTGGCGGCCGGCGTCGTCGCCGTCCTCGGCTTCGGCCACGCCAACCCGGACGCGCCGAGCATGCTGCACGGCGTGGTCACCGGGGAGGGCGGCGGCGCCACCACCGTCTCGATCGGCGCGATCGTCGGGGCGCTGGGCATCGCGCTCTTCATCACCCAGGGCTTCTCCACCGCCGTCTACCTCTCCGAGGAGCTGGAGAACCCGCGCCGCAACGTCTCGCGCACCGTGCTGTGGACCCTCGGCATCTCCGCCGCGATCATCCTGATCCCGGTCACCGCGATCACCGTCGGCGCCCCCGACCTCGCCACCCTCGCCTCGGGCGACATCTCCGGCATGGTCGAGGCGTGGAGCAACTCCGCCGTCGCCACCTTCATCAGCCTCTGCGTGGCGCTGGCCATCATCAACGCCGGCATCGTCATGGTCATCCAGAACTCCCGGGTGCTGTTCGCCTCCGCCCGCGACAAGGCGTGGCCCGAGCCGGTCAACCGGGCCTTCTCCACCCTGGGCCGCTTCGGCTCCCCCTGGGTCGCCACGCTCGCCGTCGGCCTGCCGGGCGCCGCGCTCTGCTTCGTCGAGGGCGAGCTGCTGAGCGAGATCACCGGCGTCGCCGTCACCGGGATGTACCTGCTGGTCGCCGTCGCCGCGCTGTTCTCCCGCCGCCGGCACCACAAGGACGCCCCCGCCTGGCGGATGCCGCTCTGGCCGGCCGTCCCGGTCGTGCTGATCGTCGTGCTCGGCTACGTCATCACCCAGCTGGACACCGTCCCGCTGCTGTGGACCGGCGGCATCACCGCCGCCGCGACCCTCTACTGGTTCTGCTACCTCCGCCCCCGCCAGGACACCCGCTGGGTGATCACCCTGCCGGAGGACCAGCAGGACGCCTGACCCCCACCCCACCCCCACAGCGACGTGCCCCGGGCCGACCCACACGGCCCGGGGCACGTCCGCATCCGCGGGCGCCGCGGGGGCGCTACCCGGCGGCGCGGCGGCGGCGCAGGTCGCGCAGCACGACGGTGCCGCCGACCAGCAGCGCGACGGCCAGCGCCGCGAGGCCCAGGACGTAGGTGGCGGTGCGCTGGTCGCGGTCCGCCTGGGTCTCCTCCAGCCCGAGCGGCCGGGGCACGACGTGGGCCCCGGCCAGCTGCACCGGCGCGTCCGGAGCGGCGGTGGAGGGCGGGGAGGCGGGCGCGTTGGTGACGGCCTTCAGCGGGTCGACGACGCCCCAGCCGATCCAGATGTTCCTGTCGCGCTGGGTGCGCTGGGCGGTCTGCTCGATCCGGGCCCGCAGCTGGGCGGGCGTCCAGTCCTTGTGCGCGGAGAGCAGCACCGCCGCCAGGCCGGCCACGTACGGGGCGGCGAAGCTGGTGCCGTTGTCGACGCACTGGCCGCTGCGCGGGACGGTCGACAGCATGTCGACCCCGGGCGCGGCGACGTCGACGAAGTCCCCGTACTGCGAGAACACCGCCCGCTCGTTGTTCCGGTCGGAGGCGCCGACGGCGAGCACGGTCTCGTACGCGGCCGGGTAGGTGTTGCCCTCCTTGCCGTCGTTGCCGGTCGAGGCGACGATCAGGACGCCCTTGGCCTCGGCGAGGTCGACCGCGGCCTTGAGCTGGTCGGCGCCGTCGAAGTTGGGGCCGCCCGCACCGCGGACGTCCTGCGAGATGTTGATGATCTTCGCACCGCGGGCGATCGACTCACGGATCGCCTCGGCGAGGGTCCGCACGTCGCCGTTGCCCTCCGCGTCGTTCTGCCGGATCGCCAGGATCTGGGCCTTCGGGGCGAGCCCGACGAAACCGGTGGCGTCGGTACGGGAGGCCGCGATGATGCCGGCGACCTTGGTGCCGTGGCCGACCGGGTCGACCTTGCTGCCGCCCTCGACCGGCTTCTTGTCCTTGTCCTTCAGCAGCGAGGGGCCCTCGATCACCTTGCTCGCCAGCTGCGGGTTGGTGTCGTCCACACCGGTGTCGATGACCGCGACGACGACCCCCTCACCGGTGGCCGCGCCGTCCTGCCAGAACTGGTCGAGCAGGACGCGCTGCAGCGCCCACGGGACGGCCTTCACGTTCGGTGCGTTGGCCGGGCAGTCGCCGGAGGCGGCTATCCCGAGCGGCGACCAGCGGACGCCGTCCGCACCCGCGTCCGCGTACGCCGGCCCTGCGCCGAACCCGCCGAGGACCGCCAGCGCGGCCGCGGCCGCCGCCGACCGCCGGAACCTGCGTCCGGACACCCTGCCACCCCTCATGTTCCACCCCGTGATCGCGCGCGAGGGCGGGTGCCCGTCGAACCGGACACCCGCCCCTTACTGCGTGGTTGAGCCCACCCCTTGCGGGGCTCGGCTCGGGATCAGCCCCAGAGACCCTTGTTGGCGTTCTCGGTGGTCTGGTAGCTCTCGGCCGCCTTGTCCAGCGTGGTGCCGATGGTCTGCAGCACCTGCTGCAGGTCGGCCGCGCTGGTGTCCCACTTCTGCTGCTGGGCCTGGTAGCCCTGCTGGGCGGCGCCCTCCCAGCTGGCGGCGATCTTCTTCACACCGGACTTGAGCTCCTCCAGCTGCTGGTTGATGCGCTGGGCGGTGCTGCGGACCTCGCTGCCCGCGGAGCGGACGGTTTCGAAGTTGACGAGAATGTGGTCGGACACGATGTCTCCCTGTCGAGGTTGCGGAGCGCCCCTCTGCGGGACCCCCCGGTGGACGACGCGGCTGCGTCAGGGCCGTGCGGCTGGAGTCAGCCTGCTCAGCTCTTGAACGCGGCCTGCTGCTCGGCCTCGGTCGCGGAGTACTGCTTGGTGGTGAGCTCGATCGCTTCCTTGATCGAGGTCAGCGCCTGGTTGAGCTTCGCGGCGTCCTCGTTGAAGCGGGTCTGCAGCGCCTTGTACGCGGTCGCAGCCTGGCCCTGCCATCCTCCGGCGATCGAACCGACCAGGGTGTCGAGCTTCCTGATCTCGCCCTGGATCTGCTGAATCACCTCGCCCATGTGCTTGGCGAAAGCGTTCATCTCCTCAGCGGTCGTCTTGAACTGACCAGCCATGATCTACCGTCCCCCATGAAGACAGACATCTGATCCGGAAAGCCACACACTGCGCCCCCGGTTCAACGCCACGGTGTGACGTCGTGCAGCACTGTAGTCGGCACACACAGCTCGACAAACACCGGGAGGGCGGTAGTTACCAGACCATGACACTGTGCCCAATTCCTGCACCCAACTGAACGTCAGGCGTCCTGCTGCTGAGCGGCGTTCTTGGTGTTGAGCGCCGGACCGTTGGGGATCAGGTTCGACCACTCCTTGGGCACCGGCACCGGCTTGACCTCGCGGTAGCCGAGGCGCGCCTGAGCGCCCCCCTGCTCCTCCTGCTCCGGCGGACCCGCCGGGGCGGTCGGCTGCGCGGACGGCGTCGCCGGGGCACCGCTCGCCCCCGGCTGGCCCGGCTTCGCGGTCGGGGCCGCGCCCTTGCCGCCGTCGCTGTTGGCGGGCACCGAGTAGCGCAGACCGGTCTCGGTCACCAGGTAGTCCATGCCCGAACCGTCCGGACCGCCGTCCAGCGCCCGGTAGAGCAGGCCGTGACCGGGGGTCACGTGCGCCGAACCCGAGCTGCTGTTGAAGCGGGCCGGGTACTCCGTACCCGCCCAGACGCTGCGCTTGGGCGTACGGCCGTCCGCGCCGACCCCGTCGAAGGTGCTGCACACCACCAGGCGGGCGTCCTTGGGCGCCTTCCAGTTGTTGGCCTGAACGCCCGACTTGGCCGGCCAGTCCGGCGCCACCGAGGGCAGCTTGCCGTCGTTCGGGACGCCCGCGCCGAAGCTCGCGTGGTCGGCCGAGGTCAGCTCGGCCGGATCCTTCTTGCCCTTGTACAGCTCGACCAGCTTCGGGTTCTGGAGAAACAGCTCGGCCTGGAAGGCGGTCAGCGCGAACAGCTGGTCCTTGCCCACCACGTAGTGCTTGTCGCCGTACTTGACCACCCGGCCGACCCGGCGGTCCTCCGCCTTCTGCAGCGCCACCGTGGAGTTGGCCTGCTTCGCGCCGACGTCCATCCCCGGCAGCTCCGGGAAGGTCACCGGCGTGCCCGTCGCCAGCGTGTCCAGCCACTCCTTCTTCACCGGCTGCGGCTCCGCGTTCGGCCCGAACACCGCGGTCTGCAGCGCGCGCCGCTCCGTGGCGTCGGACTTCTCGGTGCCGATCAGGTGCTTGCGGCCCTGCGCGTCGACCAGGTACAGGTTCGGCTGCTTCGGCGCCGCCCCCTGACCCGCCGTCGGCTGGGTGCTGACCTGCTGGTCGTCGACCTGCTGCACCAGCAGCGCCTGGTCGATGTCCAGCATCCGGTCCTTGGCCTCCAACGCGGCGGCCTCCTTGCCGCCGGTCAGGAACACCGCCTGGTTGACCGTGCCCTGCTTGGCGTCCGAACCCGGGCGGTCGCACACCGACCACTTCATCGCCTTGCTGACGTTGGCCCGGCTCGGCAGCTTGTCCGGCGCGTACGGGATACCGATCGTCGGCCCGTGGTTGGGGTAGGCGTCCAGCACGGTGTCGGCGACCACCACGACCTTGGCGTCGACCGGCAGCACCAGGCGCGCCGAGGCCATGTTCAGCACCTGGTGCAGGCGCTTGGTCTTGCCGTCCGGATCGACCAGCACCACGTAGCGGGTGGTCGACTTCTTGCCCTGGACGATGTTCTTGCCGTTGTCCCAATTCACCGGCGCGCTCGGCTTGAACACACCCCACACACCGAATCCGCCCACCACCAGCGCGGCCACGATCACGCTCGGCAGGACCGCCTTCAGCGGGCGCGGCGCATCCTCGTCGCTGCCGCCCCCGCTGGGCAGCAGGAAGGCCCCCACGGTGCGCTTGCGCGCGAAGGTGTAGGCGTTCAGCTCGTCCCGGCGTGATGCCATGCTCGTCGTCTCCCCTGTCCGACCGACTGTTACCGGCCTGCCCCGTGGTCCGCACCCGCCGGGCGAGCGAGACCTCGAACCCTCTACGATGCGGCAGCAGACGGTGAGTACGGTACGGGTACTGTTCGCCGACCGCCCAACCGGGCCGCGACAACCGATCAGAGAGGGTCACTCGGGGGATGCCAAGCCAGACCGCTCCAGGGCGACGCAGCACGTCGCAGGGCCGGGGTGCACGCCGCGCCGACCGGCGCGCGCCACGCAACCGGGACGCTGCCGCCACGCCCGGAACCGCACCGGCCGGCGCCCCCGGCGCGCCCGTCCCGGTACGCGTCCACCCGCGCCCAGGCCTCCTCGGCAGCCGGCTGAGGCTCCAGCAACTCGTGCTGGTCGAGGTCGCGGTGGCGCTCGTCGCGGTCGGCTGGACGATCAGCAAGCCGGTCGCCGGCGCGTTCGGCGCGGTGGGCCTGGTGCTCGTCGCGCTCGCCGCCGTCCCGCTGCGCGGACGCACCGTCCCCGAGGCGCTCAAGGTGCGCGCGGCGCTGAAGGCCCGCCAGAAGAAGGCCCGCAGCAACGTGCCGCCGGCCGGCACCGACCCGGCCCTCGCACCCGCGCTGGAACTCGAACCCGCGCTGCGCACCTGCACCCACGCCACCGAGACGGACATCGGCGGACGCCCGATGCGCCGCGAGACCGGCATGGTCGGCGACGGCACCTTCCTCAGCTCCGTCCTGCTCGTCCAGGCCAAGGACCAGCCGCTGCGCCCGGCGCGCACCGCGCTGCCGCTGCCGCTGGACGTCATCTGCTCGGCCCTGCGGGTCGACGACATCACCCTGGAATCCGTCCAGTTGGTGCAGCACACCCAGCCGGCGCCGGCCCCGCACCTGCCCGAGCAGTCGCTCGCCGCGCGGGCCTACCAGCAGCTGCCGGACGGCACCGCCACCCCGGGCCTGCGGCTCACCTGGGTCGCGCTCAAGCTCGACCCGGAGCGCGCCGCCTCCGCCGTCCGCGCCCGCGGCGGCGGCGAGGAGGGCGCCCGCAAGGCCCTGCAGCGGGTCACCGACCAGCTCGCCGGACGCCTCAACGGCGCCGGCTTCACCGCGACCGTCCTCGACGAGCGCGAGCTGATCGCCGCCCTCGCCATCTCCACCTGCGCCAACCCGCTGGCCGTGGCCGGCCGCCAGGGCTCCGGCGGCGGCAGCGGCGGCGGACGCCGCACCCAGGAGAGCAACCGCTTCTGGCGGATCGACGACCGCTGGCACAGCACGTACTGGATCGCCAAGTGGCCGCAGCTCAGCCGGCCCGGCGGCACCCCCGGCCGGATCTCGGCACCCGAGCTGGTCAATCTGGTCACCGGCACGCCCGCCCTGGCCAGCACCTTCAGCCTCACCGCCACCCACGGCACCGGCGACTCGGTCGCCGTCAGCGGCCACGTCCGGGTGACCGGCCGCAGCGAGAGCGAGGTCGCCCAGGTCGGCCGCCTGGTGGAGTCCCGCGCGCAGAGCGTCGGACTCGGCCTGTCCCGGCTCGACCTGGAGCAGGCGCCCGGCCTGCTCGCCACCCTGCCGCTCGGAGGGGCATCCTGATGGCGTACCAGACCTTCTCCGCCGCCCCGCAGCCCGCCGCCGAACAGGCGCGCAGCCGGCCGCGGATCCTCCCCGGCTTCGGACTGCGCGGCCCGCGCCGCGAGAAGCACGTGCTCACCACCGAGGACCTCTCGGCGCTCTCCTTCCCGGTCGGCGACGACGGCGTGGTGATCGGCGAGGACCCGCAGAAGCAGCCCGCCGTCCTCGGTCTGTTCCGCCCCAGCGCCTACGACCTGGTGCTGGTGGGCGGCGTCTGGACGGCGCAGATCATCGCGCTGCGGGCCGCCGCCACCGGCGCCCGGATCTCCGTGGAGACCGCCCGCCCCCAGCTGTGGTCCGCGATGGCCCAGGCCGCCGGCGGCGGACAGCCGTGCGTGACCGTCCACCAGGTCGGCCGGCTCGGCCCGCAGGGCGCCTCGGTCACCTCGCCGGTGCTGGTGGTGCGCGACCTCGGCGTCCGCCCCCCGCGCAGCCGGCTCTCCGCCGCCCCCTGGCAGACCACGCTCACCCTGCTGCCCTACCTCGGCCCGAACGCGGCCCGGGTGCTGAACGCCGCCGACCTCGTCGGGGTGCAGCGGGTCTCCCCGCAGGAGGCCGAGCTGATCGGCCGGGTGCTCTCGCTCGGCGACCAGGACATCACCTCGCTGCCCGCCCTGGGCGACGACATCACGCTGTGGACCACCCGGATGCGCCGCCAGTACGTGCGCACCGTCGCCGGCCAGGCCGAACAGCAGGTGCTCGGCGGACCGCGCCGCATGGACTGACGCCCGCCGGGCATGCCGTGGGCGAAGGAGTTGCCGGGGGCGGGGAAGACTCCGCCTTCAACGGGAGGCGGCGGACGCCCTAGGCTTTGGTGCGGCAACGGCACCGCGGACAGCGGCTGCGTACACGAGGGAGCCCAAGGTGAGCAGCGATCGGGACGGCGTCTACGTCGGCGACAACGCGGCGGAGGACGACGACGACTGGTCCGACGCGCCCGACTACACTCCCCCGTCCTGGTACGTCCAGAGCGATCCGGCGGCGGGTGCGCAGGGGGCCGGCGCGCAGGCGCCCGCCCCGGTCGCCCCTGCCCCGGTGACGCCGGCGCCCGTTCCGACGCCCGCTCCGGTGCCCGGGCCCGGACCGGCGCAAGCTCCCGGCCCGGCCGCGGCCGAGGTCCCGCCGGTGGCCCCCGTGCCGGTGGCCCCCGTGCCCGTCGCGCCAATTCCGGCCGAGGCCCAGGCCGCACCCGCTCCGGTCGCGGCACCGGGCCCGGCCCCGGTTCCGGTGCCGACGCCCGCCGAGGCGGCGGTGCCCGCCTTCGAGCAGCCCGTTCCGGTGCCGGGGCCGCCGACCGAACCGGAGCCGGCCCCGTTCGCTCCGGCGCCCGGGCCCGCGCCGGTGCCCGCTCCCGAGCAGCTCCAGCCGCAGCACCAGGCCGTCCCTCCGCAGGCCGTACCTCCGCAGTCCGCGCAGCCGTGGCCGCCGGCGGACCAGGGCGGGTTCCCGCCGAACGCGGCCGTGCCGCCCGGTCCGGCCCAGCCGCTGCCGTACACCGACCCGCAGCAGGCCGCCGCCGCACAGGCCGCGCACGCCCAGCAGGCCCCGCAGCCCTTCCCGCCGCAGGCCCAGCCGCCCTTCGCGGCGCAGGAGCAGGCGCCCTTCGCACCGCAGGAGCAGCACGCAGCGGACCCGCAGGCCGCGGCCTGGGCCGCCCAGCAGGCAGCCGCGGCACAGGCGCAGGCCCAGGCCGCCCAGGCCCAGGCAGCGCAGGCGGCCCAGGCGCAGGCCGCGCAAGCCCAGGCGGCGCAAGCGCAGGCCCAGGCGCAGGCGCAGGCCGCCCAGCCCCAGCAACCGCCCGTCGACCCGCGGCAGAACGGCTGGCCGAACCCGTACCAGCAGACCCCTCAGCCCGGCCCACAGCCGCACACCGCCCAGCCGCAGCAGCCCGGTCCGGTCGCACAGCCGTGGCAGCAGCAGGCGGGGGTGCCGCAGGCGCCGCCCGCGTTCCAGCAGTCCGCGCCGCCGCAGCAAATGGCCCACGGCGCACCGCTCGGCTACACCGCCGCCGTCGAGCTGTCCTCGGACCGGCTGCTGCGCAACCAGCCGAAGCAGCAGCGCCAGCAGCCCCGCTTCCAGTTCGGCGGCAAGGCCGCGGCGGCCGAGCGCGTCCGGAAGCTGGAGGTCATCCGGACGCCGGTGCTGAGCTGCTACCGGATCGCGGTGATCAGCCTCAAGGGCGGCGTCGGCAAGACCACGACCACCACCGCGCTCGGCGCGACCCTGGCCAGCGAGCGCCAGGACAAGGTGATCGCGATCGACGCCAACCCGGACGCCGGAACGCTCGGCCGCCGGGTGAAGCGCCAGACCGGCGCCACCATCCGCGACCTGGTGACGGCCATCCCGCACCTGCGCAGCTACATGGACATCCGTCAGTTCACCTCGCAGGACCTGCACTCGGGCCTGGAGATCCTGGCGAACGACGTCGACCCGGCCGTGTCGACCACCTTCAACGACTCGGACTACCGCCAGGTCATCGACGTGCTCGGCCGGCAGTACCCGATCATCCTGACCGACTCCGGCACCGGGCTGCTCTACAGCGCGATGCGCGGGGTGCTGGACCTCGCCGACCAGCTGATCATCGTCTCCACGCCCAGCGTGGACGGTGCCTCCAGCGCCTCCACCACCCTGGACTGGCTCTCCGCGCACGGCTACGCCGACCTGGTGCAGCGCTCCATCACGGTGGTCTCCGGGGTCCGCGAGACCAGCAAGATGATCAAGGTCGAGGACATCGTCGCGCACTTCCAGACCCGCTGCCGCGGCGTGGTCGTGGTGCCCTTCGACGAGAGTCTGGCGGCCGGCGCCGAGGTCAACCTCGACATGATGCGGCCCAAGGTCCGCGAGGCGTACTTCGACCTGGCCACCCTGGTCGGCGAGGACATCATCCGCGCCCACCAGGCCGCCCAGCAGGCCGGCTGGCAGCAGCAGGGCGGCGCGCCGTACCAGCAGGGCCAGCCGCAGCCGTACGCCGACCCGCAGCAGCCCGGCTACCCGCAGCAGGCGCAGCAGCCGTACCCGCAGCAGGGCGGGTACGGCTACCCGGGGGCGCAGCCCGCACCGGGCGCGCCGTGGTCCGCGCAGCCGGGGCAGGCGCCGCCGCCCCCGGCGGGCTACGGCTACCCGCAGCCGGGCGCCCAGCAGCTCCCGCAGGACTGGGTGCAGCAGCCCCCGCAGCAGGGCGGGTACGGCTACCCGCCGCCGGCCCCGCCGCAGCAGCAGTAGGGCACGGAACGACGAAAGAAAAGGGCCCGCCGACCGGTCTCCGGTCGGCGGGCCCTCGCTGCTCCCACGGCGGGATCCGGGCGGATCAGCCCGTCTCGGTCAGCTCACGGGCCTGCTTCACGTCGTCGGCCATCCGGTCGAGCAACGCCTCGATGGAGTCGAACTTCTCCATGCCCCGCAGGTAGACGAGGAACTCGACGGCCACGTGCAGCCCGTACAGGTCGAGGCCGACCCGGTCGATCGCGTACGCCTCGACGGTGCGGGCCGTGCCGTCGAAGGTGGGGTTGGTGCCGACCGAGATGGCGGCGGGCATCCGCTCGCCCTGCGCGGTCAGCCAGCCGGCGTAGACCCCGTCGGCCGGGATCGCACTGTGCGGCACGGTCGCCACGTTGGCGGTGGGGTACCCGAGTTCACGGCCGCGCTGGGCGCCGCGCACCACGGTGCCCTCGACCCGGTGCGGACGGCCCAGCACCTCGCCGGCGCCGGCCATGTCGCCGGCCGCGACCAGCCGCCGGGTGAGGGTGGAGGAGAACGGCTCGCCGTCGCCCGCCGCACCGCGCACCTGGAGGTCGAGCACCTCGACCTCGAAGTCCGCCGCCCGGCCCAGCTCCGCCAGCAACTGCACGTTGCCGGCCGCCCGGTGCCCGAAGCGGAAGTTCGGGCCCTCGATGACCAGCCGCGCGTGCAGCGCGTCCACCAGCACCTGCCGGACGAAGTCCTCCGGCGACTCCTGCGAGAACGCGGTGGTGAACGGCAGCACCAGCACCGCGTCCACGCCGAGCGCCTCGATCAGCTCCGCACGGCGCGGCTGCGCGGCCAGCAGCGGCGGATGGCTGCCGGGGCGGACGACCTCGCTCGGGTGCGGGTCGAAGGTGACGACGACGCTGCGCGCGCCGAGCTCCCGGGCGCGCTCGACCACCCGGTTGATGATCAACTGGTGTCCGCGGTGCACACCGTCGAACGAGCCGATGGTGACGACGCTGCGTCCCCAGTCACCGGGGATCTCCTCCAGGCCACGCCAGCGCTGCACCCTGACCGCTCCTTGTTCCGTACGGCGCGTACCTTCTGTACGCTCAAACGCTCAAAACCCGAACCCCTATAGCGTGCCATGCGCCCGGCTCTGCTTCGGCACCGGAAGGCGGGTTGGGCGCGGGCCCTCGGATCCGGTGCCGCCCGCGGCCGTACGGACGGGTCCGCGGACGGCCTCGGCGGCAGCCTCCCGGGGCGTCCGGCCGTCCCGCAACAGGGCCCGCATCCGGTCGAGCAGCGGGCCGCTCGGACGCGCCGGGCCCGCCCCGTACGGCGGTCCGTCCGGCCAGTCGGCGAGCAGCCTCGCGAACGGCGCCGAGCGGGCCGCGCACTGCACCAGCGGTCCGTCCGCACCCGGGAGTCCTGCCGCCACCCGGGCCACCAGCGCCCGCACCCGGGCCGGTTCGCCGCCCGCCCCCGCCTCCGCCACCCGTTCCAGGACGGCCGTCAGCACCAACGGATCCGTCTCCGCCGCCAGCAGGGTGCCCAGCAGCTCCCGGCGCAGGACGGTGGTCCCTGCGGTCGGACCGGGCCCGGTCAGCTCCGCGGCGAACGCCCGGCGAACCGCGGTGCTGCGGGCGGCCAGCACGGCACCGAGCAACAGCCGCAGTTCCAACCGGACGGCCGGACCCGGTTCGGCGTCCCGGTCCAGCCGGGCACCCAGGTAGTCGGCCGCGATCGGGTCGGCCAGATCAGGGCGCTCGCGCAACAGCCGACCCACCAGCTCGGCACTGCGGCGGGCGGCGAGCGGATCCCGGACACCGGCGAGCACCCGCAGCACCCCGCCGACGGCTCCCGGATCGGGCAGCCGTACCGTGAACGCCGCCAGCACCGGCTCCGGGTCCGTCTCCAGCGCCGGGGCCAGGACGGGAGCGGTGAGGAAGGCGTCCCCGCCCCGGGCGTACAGCTCCAGGGCGGCCGACAGGTACGCCGCCCGGTCGGGCCCCCGATCGGGCCCCACCCGTATCAGCACCGCCAGGGCGGCGCCGTGCAGGCCGGGCTCGTCCTCCCGGGCCAGCAGGGCCTGCGCGGCGAAGCACAGCAGCTCCCGGCCGGGGCCCCGGGCGTGCGGAGCGGCCCGCAGGGCGTGGACGGCGGCGGCCACGTGCCGTTCGGGGCGCGGATCATGGCTCCAGCGGTCCACCGCCCGACAGACCGCGGACGGCTCGTCGGCGGCGAGCCGGGCGAGCAGCGCGTCGGCGCCGGGGTGGGCGGCCCCCGCCAGGGCCTCCGTCAGATCGTCCAGCGCCAGGCTGCGGTGGGCGTACAGCAGCACGTGGGCGAGGTCGGCGACCGTACGGGGGGCGGGGTCCGAGGGGTGTGCGGAGTCCGCAGGCTGTTCGGGGGCACCGTGCAGGAGGGGCCGCGGGTCGGCGAACCAGGTGCAGAGCAGGGGCAGGACGGCCGCCGGGTGAGCCCGCAGCCTCCCGGCCACCGCGGTGAGGAAGGGCTGTCCGGGACCGTCTGCGGGCACCAGGCGGCGCAGCAGGTCCAGTTCGAGCGGCAGCGGCAGCCCGAGTCCGGTCCAGAATTCCGGCCCGAAGCGTCCGAGTCCGGCCACCGGCAGCCGGTCGAACCCGCCTGCCGTGCGCGCCCGTTCGCCGATCTGTTCGGACAACTGCTCAAGCAGCAACCGGTGTTCGGCCGGATCCGGGCTCGCGGCCAGCGTGGCGGTGAGCAACCGGCCTGCCCACCAGGCAGGTTCGCTGCCGGGCGGACGCAGTTCCAGGGCCCGGTGGAGCCGGTGCAGCCAGGGGTCCAACGCCCGGGCGCCACCGGCGCCATCCATGTCGGCGGGTCGGCGCAGTGCCGCCGACACCGGCCCGACACGGTGCCGCGGCACGGCCCGGTCGGCGTCCGACGGCAGGGTGTCGGCCTCCTCGCCGAGCAACAGCCGCAGTGCGGCGTCCAGGTCCAGGTGCAGGCCCTGCAGCCAGTCGCCGAACTCGCCGTGCGCCGGCCGGTAGCCCGTTCCCGCCGGGACGAACAGGCCCTCCGCCAGCACCGCCGCCGCCCAGCCGTCGGCCACCGGGAACAGGTCCTCGAACGCGCGCCTCCCGAGGGCGCCGCCGTGCCCCGCGCCGAGCATCCGCCGGGCCGCCTCGTGCACCCGCCCGGCCACCGCCGCCGCCAGCCGCCGGATCCTCCCGGGGACCGGGCCCGCCGGGCGGACCGTTCCGCGGCGGTGCGCCCCGGGGCGGCGCGGGTGCTCCGCGACGACCATCCGCTCGGCGATCCGCAGGCAGCACAGGTCCAGGTAGGCCGAGAACAGGTCACTGCGGCGTGCCGGGGCGCCGCCGAGGCCCTCGGCCGCCAGTTCGCCCGCCAGCCGCAGGGCCAGCGGGTGCCGGGCATCGGGCGCCGAGGGTGGGCCCGCGGGCGCGCCGTAGCGGCGGCGGACCCGTTCGGCGGCCTCGGCGGGCAGCGGCCCGAGGTGGTGCACCGCGACCACCGGGCCGCCGCCCCGGTCGGCCGTCAGCCGCTCTCCGGCCTCGGGTCCGCAGGCCGTCAGCAACCGTGCCCCGCAGGAGTCCAGCCATGCGGCGGCGGCCGACAGCCAGTCGGGGCCGAGCGGAGCGGGTGCCTCCTCGGGGCCGTCCAGGATCACCAGCAGCGGGCGGTTCGCCGCCGCGCAGATCCTGGCTGCGGTGGCGGGGTCGGGCGGCTCGGTGCCCGCTGCGGCGCCGGCCGCGGTGAGGGCCCGTCCGAGGGCCTCCGAGAGCGGACGGACCGGCGTGGGTGGCTCGGACGTGGTGCCGCCGGGGCCGTCCGGGGCTGCGCCGGCCACCGCGCGCAGGTCGGCCCCGCGCAGCCAGAGGGTCGGCAGCGGCCGGGGGCCGCTCGCCCGCCGGACGGCGAGGGCGGCCAGTTCGGTGGAGCGCCCGCTGCCCGGTTCACCGACCAGCACCGTAACGGCAGCCCGCCGCCCCGAACCGGCGCCACCACCGCCATCGCCGCCACCACCGCCGCCACCGCCGCCACCCGACCCTTCCCCGCCGCCCCCTCCTGCGCCCCCGCCCCCTTCGTACCCGCCCGCGCCTCCGCCCCCTCCTGCGTCCGCGCTCCCACCCCCGGCCCGCTCGGGGATCCCCTCGAACAGCGCGTCGGGCAGTCCGTCCGGCCGGTCGACCCGGTCCGCGGCCAGCCCCGCGACCCGTCCCGGCCCCGCATGGGCCGCCGTCAGCTGGACGGCCGTCAGCCGCAGGACCCCGGCGAGGTTGAGCGCGGGCCCGTACGCCGGGACGGTCGCCGCGTTGCGGGCCAGCGCCTCCGCCAGTGCCTCGGCGAGCGCCCCTCCCCGCTCCCCCGGGCCCTGCGCCTCCCCCCGCCCGTCCGCTGCGCCCGGCCCGTCCGCTTCCCCCGACCCGTCCGCGGCGCCCCGCCCGTCCACGGCACCCCGGACGCCCTCGCCGTCCGACCCGTCCGCAGCGCCCGGCCCGCCGCAGCCCACCAGCGGAACGGCCGGGAAGTCGCCGCCCTGCCGGGGGCTGCGCACGGCGGGCACCGCGACCGCCACCACCGCACCGCTGCGGAGGTCCACCAGCGGCGCACCGGGCACGGCGCCCACCCCGGCCGACCCCGGCGGCAGGTCCACCAGCAGCACGCCGTCCAGGAGGTGGAAGCGCCCGTCCCAGGCGTACCCGCCGGTGGTGGCGGCGTGGACGGTACCGGGCAGCACCAGGGGGCGGCCGTCCTCCCCCACCGCGCCCGCGACCAGCAGGTCCGGGTACTCCCGGCCGAGCGCCGCGACCGGCAGCGGCGGCACCGGCAGCCCGCCGACGCCCGCCGTGCGCAGCAGCGCGAGGCCGTGTTCGGGGAGCGGCCGGATGCTCTCGGGGCCCAAGACCCGGGTCTGTCCGCCGGGGGTGTGCAGCAGCAGCCGGTCGAGTCCGGCGACGGTCTCGTGCGCGGTGAGGACGGTGCCCTGCGGGTCGGTGGCGAAGCCGAGGCCGCGCGGCTCGCCGTCGGGGTCGTGAATCCGCAGCAGGTACCGCCCCGGATCGTTCGCCACGCCGTCGCCGTCCCGGCCATCCGGCATTCGTCCCGCCCTCCCCGCCGGGCCGCCCGGCCCGCGAGGGGGGCGCGCCGCGGCCACCTGTCCGCCGCCCCGGAGCCTGCCCGCAGCCGCCGCGCCCCGACCCGGCTCGCTCCGCTCACCACCGCCGTTCACCTCGTGCGCTCCCCCGTGAGGGTGAGCTGCGCCATTGACCGTCCACGCACGACCGGGTGAGTCCGTGCCGCCCCGGGAAGGCGCTTGGCCCCCAGCACAAAGCCCCCCACCGCCCCTCAACGGGCGGTGGGGGGCCTGTCGGGGCCCGGACGGTCAGCCGACGAAGACCGCGACCGGCTTCGCCTGCCCGCTGTGCTCCTCGACCAGTGCCAGGAAGCGCTCCTCCGGCCCGAAGACCGCGATCGGCCCGCCGGTGCCCATCCCGGGCGCCTTCAGCCGGGCGCCGTGCGAGAGCTGCTTCGCCTGGTCGGCGTCGATGTCCCAGCGCGGGAAGGCCGCCGCGGCGGCCTCGCCGATCGGCAGCACCTCCAGCTTCTCCTCCAGCTGCTCCAGGGTGCGCGCCGACTCCACGCCGTACGGGCCGACCTTGGTGCGCCGCAGCGCGGTGAGGTGGCCGCCGACGCCGAGGCCGGCGCCGAGGTCGCGGGCGAGGGCCCGGATGTAGGTCCCGGAGGAGCACTCCACGGTCACGTCCAGGTCGACGACCGGGGTACCGTCCTCGGCGACGGCCGCGCGCCGGTCGTGGACGGTGAAGGAGTGGATGGTGGTCGGCCGGGCGGCCAGCTCGAAGTCCTCGCCCTCGCGGACCCGGGCGTACGAGCGCTTGCCGTCGATCTTGATGGCGCTGACCTTGGACGGCACCTGCATGATCTCGCCGGTCAGGGCGGCGATCCCGGCGTCGATCGCCTCGGCCGCGATGCCGTCGGCCGCGGTGGACGAGGTGACCTCGCCCTCCCGGTCGTCGGTCACCGTGGTCTGCCCGAGCCGGATGGTCGCCTCGTACGTCTTGGCGGTGAGCATCAGGTGGCCGAGCAGCCGGGTGGCCCGCTCGACGCCGATCACCAGTACGCCGGTGGCCATCGGGTCGAGGGTGCCGGCGTGGCCGACCTTCCGCGTCCCGGTCAGCCACCGCAGCTTGGCGACCACCCCGTGCGAGGTGATGCCCTCCGGCTTGTCGACGATGACCAGGCCGTCCGGCCCGGTGCCCTTGCGCTTCATCGGGTTCTTTCTACGAGCTTGCTACGGAACGGATCAACGGAACGGATCATTCGGGTGTGCGGCGGGCGGGCTCAGCCAGCCGGGCGCAGTTGCGCCCGGAACCGCTCCACCACGGCCGCGACGTCCTCGCGGGCGGAGAACCCGGCCGCGTAGGTGTGGCCGCCGCCGCCGAGCGCCGCGCAGGCCTCCGCGACGTCCACCGCGCCCTTGGAGCGGCAGGAGCCGCGCAGGGTGCCGTCCGGGTCCTGCTTGAGCACGAGGGCGACCTCGGCCTCCGCCGGTCGGCGCAGGATGTCGATGAGGCCCTCGATCTCCTCGACCGTGACGCTGAACAGCGCCAGGTCCTGGTACGGCACCCAGGTCCACACCAGGCCGAGGCCGCCGGCCGCCTCGGGTTCGTACACCGCCCGGTCGAGGGCGGCGGCGAGCACCTTGAGGTAGCCGAAGGAGCAGGTGTCCCACAGGCGGCGGGAGATGACGTCCTGCCGGATGCCGGTGGCGAGCAGGCGGCCGGCCAGTTCGTGGGTGGCCGGGGTCGTCGCGGCGTACTTGAAGGAGCCGGTGTCGGTGGCGACGCCGGTGTAGAGGCAGGTCGCGAGCTCCTGGTCGAGCGGCACGCCGAGCCGCCGCAGCAGTTCGTCGACCAGGACGGCGGTGGCCGGCGCGGACGGGTCGATCAACTGGTGGGTGCCGAAGCCCGGGTTGGAGGCGTGGTGGTCGAAGACCGCCAGGACGGGCGCCGCGAACGCCTTGGCGTGCAGCAGGCCGAGCCGGCTCTCCGCGGCGACGTCGAAGCAGAGCACCAGCTCGGGTTCGTCCGGCACCTCGGAGGCGGGGACGATCAGCTCCTGCCCGGGCAGGAAGGACAGCGACTCGGGCACGATCTGCGGGTCGTCCCCGAAGGAGACCCGCACCTCCTTGCCGAGCGCGCGCAGGGCCAGGCCGGCCGCCAGCGCGGAGCCGAGCGCGTCGCCGTCCGGGCAGATGTGGCAGATCAGGTCGATGCTGTGGGCGCGCCCGATCTCGGCGACCACCCGCTGCCACTCCAGCTCGAAGCCGCCGGCCTCGGTGCGCGGCCCCGGAAGCACCGCGAGGGCACCCTCCACCGTGGTGGTGGAGGACGCCCCCGCGACTGGTCCCGCTGTCGAACCGGCCGCCGCCGGCTCACCCGCCATGACTACTCGTCCTCGTCGTCACGCTCGGACGCCGGGACCTTGTAGGGGTCCGCGTCGCCGGCGTAGGTGGCGCCCGCGGCGGTGGTGCGCACCGCCGCGTCGATGGCCCGGGCCCGGTCGAGCAGGTCGTCGATGTTCCGGGCGTTCTCGGGCAGGGCGTCCGCGACGAAGGTCAGCGACGGGGTGAAGCGCACCCCGGTCTGCTTGCCGACCTCGGAGCGGAGGACGCCCTTGGCGCTCTCCAGGGCCGCGGCCGTCGCCTCGCGCTCGGTGTCGTCACCGAAGACGGTGTAGAAGACGGTGGCCTCGCGCAGATCGCCGGTGACCCGGGTGTCGGTGATGGTCACGAACCCCAGCCGGGGGTCCTTGATCCGCCGTTCCAGGGTCTGGGCGACGACCACCTGGATGCGGTCGGCGAGCTTGCGCGCCCTTGCGGTGTCGGTCACGTTGCCTCCTCGTGCAGTGGGCCCGGTACCCGGGCGAGCTGCGCACCCGTCGGGGCCCATGCCCCAAAGTACCGGCCCGCGCCCGGCCTTGCGGGCGCTCTCGGTCCTGATCTGTGTGAGAACGGCGACTTCCGCCGACGCCCTCCGCAGATCTCAGTCATCGTCGTCGCCGTGGTAACGCCTCCTGGCGGAGAGCAGTTGCACCTCGGGGCGGCCGGCGACGAGCCGCTCACAGCTGTCCAGGACCTCGGTGACGTACCCGGCGTCGCCGGAGACGACCGCGAGGCCGATCTCGGCCCTGCGGTGGAGGTCCTGGTTCCCGGTCTCGGCAGCGCACACGCTGTACTTGCGCTGCAGTTCGGCCACGATGGGCCGCACGATCGAACGCTTCTCCTTGAGCGAGTGGACGTCGCCCAGCAGCAGGTCGAAGGTGAGTGTTCCCACGAACATGTATGGCAGGTCTAGCCGACCTGAAGGCCTCGGGGACAGCCCTGGACCGGGCTGATGTCGAGGACCCTACACAGCGGAAGCGGGGCCGGTCGACGGGAAATTCCCGCCGACCGGCCCCGGTCACCACCCGCTTACGCGCGCGGCTTCTCCCGCATCTCGTAGGTCTCGATCACGTCGTCGACCTTGATGTCGTTGAACGAGCCCAGGGTCACACCGGCCTCGAAGCCCTCGCGGACCTCGGTCGCGTCGTCCTTGAAGCGGCGCAGACCCTCGATGGAGAGGTTCTCCGCCACGACCTTGCCGTCGCGCAGCAGGCGGGCCTTGGCGTTGCGGCGCAGCAGGCCCTCGCGGACGAGCACACCCGCGATGTTGCCGAACTTGGAGGAGCGGAACACCTCGCGGATCTCCGCGGAGCCGAGGCGCACCTCCTCGAACTCCGGCTTGAGCATGCCCTTGAGGGCGGACTCGATCTCCTCGATCGCCTGGTAGATGACCGAGTAGTACCGGACGTCCACGCCTTCCTTCTCGGCCGCGGTGCGCGCACGGCCCTCGGCGCGCACGTTGAAGCCGATGATGATGGCGTCCGAGCCCATCGCCAGGTCCACGTCGGACTCGGTGATGGCACCCACACCGCGGTGCAGGACCCGGAGCTCGACCTCCTCGCCCACGTCCAGCTTGACGAGGGCGTCCTCAAGGGCTTCGACGGAACCGGAGACGTCACCCTTGATGATGAGGTTGAGCTGCTCGATGGAGCCGGCGGCGATGGCCTTGTCCAGGTCCTCCAGGGACACCCGGACGCGGCGCTGCGCGAAGGCGGCGTTGCGGTCGCGGGCCGAGCGCTTCTCGGCGATCTGACGGGCGGTGCGGTCCTCGTCGACGACGATGAAGCTGTCGCCGGCACGGGGCACCGAGGTCAGACCGAGCAGCAGCACCGGGCGGGACGGGCCGGCCTCGGTGAGGCTGTTGCCGTTCTCGTCCAGCATCGCGCGGACGCGGCCGTAGGCGTCGCCGACGACGATCGAGTCGCCGACGCGGAGGGTACCGCGCTGGACGAGCACGGTCGCCATGGCGCCGCGGCCCTTGTCGAGGTGGGCCTCGATGGCGATGCCCTGCGCGTCCTGGTCGGGGTTGGCCCGCAGGTCCAGCGAGGCGTCCGCGGTCAGGACCACGGCCTCCAGCAGCTGCTCGATGTGCAGGCCCTGGCGCGCGGAGATGTCGACGAACATGGTGTCGCCGCCGTACTCCTCGGCCACCAGGCCGAACTCGGTCAGCTGACCGCGGACCTTGGTCGGGTCGGCGCCCTCGACGTCGATCTTGTTGACGGCGACCACGATCGGCACACCCGCGGCCTTGGCGTGGTTCAGCGCCTCGACCGTCTGCGGCATGACACCGTCGTTGGCCGCGACCACCAGGATCGCGATGTCGGTGGACTTCGCACCACGGGCACGCATGGCGGAGAACGCCTCGTGACCCGGGGTGTCGAGGAAGGTGATCGGGCGCTGCTCGCCGTTCACCTCGGTGACGACCTGGTAGGCACCGATGTGCTGGGTGATGCCGCCGGCCTCGCCCGCCACCACGTTGGACTTGCGGATCGCGTCCAGGAGTCGGGTCTTACCGTGGTCGACGTGACCCATGACGGTGACGACCGGCGGGCGCGGGGCCAGCTGGTCCTCGTCGCCCTCGTCGGCACCGAAGTCGATGTCGAACGACTCCAGCAGCTCGCGGTCCTCGTCGTCGCGGCTGACGATCTCCAGGACGAAGCCCATCTCGTCGGCCAGCAGCTGCAGCGTGGCGTCGGAGACCGACTGGGTCGCGGTGACCATCTCACCGAGGTTGAACATGACGGAGACGAGCGCGGCCGGGTTGGCGTTGATCTTCTCCGCGAAGTCCATCAGCGAGGCGCCGCTCGACAGGCGAACGGTCTGGCCGTTGCCGCGCGGCAGCATCACACCGCCGACGGACGGGGCCTGCATGGCCTCGTACTCCTGGCGCTTCGCCCGCTTCGACTTGCGACCACGGGCCGGGCGACCGCCCGGACCACGACCGAAGGCGCCCTGCGTGCCGCCACGGGCACCCGGGCCGCCGGGACGGCCGCCGAAGCCACCGGGACGCGGGCCGCCGAAGCCGCCGCCGCCACCGGGGGCGCCGCCACCCGGACGGGGACCGCCGAAGCCGCCACCGGCCGGACGCGAGCCCGGACCGGCCGGACGGCCGGCGAAGCCCGGACGGGCACCGCCCGGGGCACCCGGACGACCGCCGGGGCCACCGGGACCACGGCCGCCGGGGCCGGGGCGCGGGCCGGGAGCCGGACGCTGCGGCATCATGCCCGGGTTCGGGCGCGGCATGCCGGACGGGGAGGGGGCACCGGGGCGCGGCGCGGCCGGACGGGGCATCCCGTCGGGACGCGGGGCACCGGCACCAGGAGCGCCGCCGGGAGCACCCGGACGCGGGGCACCGCCGGGACGCGGAGCGCCACCGGGACGCGGGGCGCCACCGGCACCCGGAGCACCGGCACCGCCGGGACGCGGGGCGCCGCCACCCGGACGGGGGGCCTGACCGCCCTGGCCGCCGGGACGCGGGGCGCCACCACCGGGACGCGGGGCCTGACCGCCCTGGCCGCCGGGGGCGGCGGGACGACGGTCGCCGGGCGCGGCCGAACGGCGGTCGCCGGGGCGACCCATGCCGGTGGCGCTGCCCGAGGTGAACGGGTTGTTGCCCGGACGCGGACCGGCCGGACGCGGGCCCGGACGGGCACCGCTGCCGGCGGCGGGCGCGCCGGAGCGCGGCGCCTGGGCGGCGGCCGGACGCGGCGCGTCGGCAGCCGGGGCGGCCGGCGCGGGCGACGAGAACTCGGCCGCGGGGGCGGCCGGAGCCGCGGGCGCGGCGGGGCGGGCCGCCGGACGCGGGCCGGGGGTCGGACCACCCGGCTTGGGCGCGGCGGCGGCCGGAGCCGGAGCCGCGGGGGTCGGACGGGGACCGGGGGTCGCGGCGGGGCGCGGTCCCGGGGACGGGGCACCCGGCTTGGGTGCCGCACCGGCGGCGGAGCCGCCGGCGGGCTGGGGCGCCGCGGGCTTCCGCGGGCCCGGCTTGGCAGCGGAACCACCACCGGTGGGGGCCACTCCCAGCGCGTCAGTCAACTTGCGTACGACCGGCGCCTCGATGGTCGAGGACGCCGAACGGACGAACTCACCCAGCTCGGTGAGCTTGGCCATCACGGCCTTGCTCTCCAAACCGAGCTCCTTGGCGAGTTCGTAAACCCGGACCTTAGCCACTTCACTCCTGTCTATGAGTCCGGGGTGTCTCGTCCGCCGGACCGTCGCTACTTCATGGGCGTACCCATCGCGTACTCATCGCGTACTCATCGAGTGCTCATCGCAATCTCGACCTACTTCCACATCGCGAGGTACCTGACTGGTGGCACGGCGCGCGGCTGCCCGCGCACCGTGCTTGTTGCGGTGGTTCTCCGCCGCGCAGTGCGGCGGCCGTCCACGGGAGGCGCACCGGGACGGGCCTGAGGGACTCAGGGCGCCGGGGTGCTGCCAGCCCGCTGCTCGATGAACTCGCGGAGTCGGTCCGTGTCGAGCGGTCCCTGGAGGCGGAAGGCCCTGGGGAACGCCCGCCGGCGAACCGCGAGGTCGAGGCAGGTCGGATCGGGGTGCAGATGTGCGCCCCGGCCCGGCAGTGCACCACGGGGATCGGGGACGCAGACGCCCTCGACCGCCGTGACACGCAACAGCTGGTGCTTGGCCGCGCGCTTGCGGCAGCCCACGCAGGTGCGTTCCGGGCGTGCTCGGACATGCGTCCGGCCAGACGAAGGCAAGTCTACCCCTCCGAAGGGACATGGCGCCGCCCCGCCGAT
Organism: Kitasatospora sp. NPDC054939; assembly: GCF_053610105.1. Lineage (NCBI taxonomy): Bacteria > Bacillati > Actinomycetota > Actinomycetes > Kitasatosporales > Streptomycetaceae > Kitasatospora > Kitasatospora sp. NPDC054939. The sequence goes on from NZ_JBSGXP010000023.1 coordinate 38,531, forward strand.
CCGGGCGGGACCGGGGGGCGGACCGTGGACAACGCTGCTACTCGGTCGGGGATTCCCGGCGCTCGCCCTCGGGCTGGCCCTCGGTGTCCGGGCGGATGTCGATCCGCCAGCCGGTGAGGCGCGCGGCCAGACGGGCGTTCTGCCCCTCCTTGCCGATCGCCAGCGACAGCTGGTAGTCCGGAACGATCACCCGTGCGGAGCGCTGGGCGGCATCCACGATCTCCACGCTCGTCACCCGTGCGGGGGACAGCGCCGCGGCGACCATCTCGCGCGGGTCCTCCGACCAGTCGACGATGTCGATCTTCTCGCCGTGCAGCTCGCCCATCACCGCGCGCACCCGGCTGCCCATCGGGCCGATACAGGCGCCCTTGGCGTTCAGGCCGGCCCGGCGGGACCAGACGGCGATCTTGGTGCGGTGGCCGGCCTCGCGGGCGATGGCGGCGATCTCCACGCTGCCGTCCGCGATCTCCGGGACCTCCAGCGCGAAGAGCTTCTTCACCAGGCTGGGGTGGGTCCGCGAGAGGGTCACCGACGGGCCGCGGACACCGCGGCGGACGGCCACCACGTAGCACTTCAGACGGGTGCCGTGCCGGTAGTCCTCGCCCGGGACCTGCTCCTGCGGCGGCAGGATGGCCTCCAGTTTGCCGATGTCGACCAGCACGTTCTTCGGGTCGTTGCCCTGCTGGACGACACCGGTGACGATGTCGCCCTCCTTGCCCGCGTACTCGCCGAAGGTCTGGTCGTCGGCGGCGTCGCGCAGCCGCTGCATCATCACCTGGATGCCGATGCTGGAGGCGATCCGGCCGAAGCCGTTCGGGGTGTCGTCGAACTCCTTGGGCTCGACGCCCTCCTCCAGCTCCGCCGGGTCCTCGGTGGCCCAGACGGTCACGTGGCCGCTCTTGCGGTCCAGCTCGACCCGGGCCCGGCGGCGCGAGCCCTCGGTGCGGTGGTACGCGGTGAGGAGGGCCGACTCGATGGACTCGACCAGCAGGTCGAAGGGGATGTTCTTCTCGTTGACCAGCGTGCGCAGGGCACTCATGTCGATGTCCACGGCTACGCCTCCTCGTCTTTCGTCACGTTCGTCATGGTGCGGTCGGTGCGCAGGTCACTCCGCACCGGGGGCCTCCTCCGCGGAGGCGGAGCCGTCGGCGCCGGGGTCGGAGTCGTCCTCGGCGGCGTCGTCGGCGAAGTCGGGGGTCTCGTCGAGGAGCTTCTCGTCCTTGCGGCTGAACTCCACCTGGACGCGCGCCCGGGCGATCTCGGTGTACTCCAGACGGCGCTCCTTGGCGCGGCCGCGGCCCTTGACCGGCTGCACCTCGACCAGGGCGCCGTCCTCGTCCGCGCTGAGCACCCGGGCGACCAGCTCGCCGCCCTCGACCAGGTGGACCTTCACCAGCCGGCCCTCGGCCCGGCGCCAGTGGCGCGGCGCGGTCAGCGGGCGGTCCACGCCCGGGGAGCCGACCTCCAGCACGTACGCGCCGGTGCCCATCACGTCGGAGTCGTCCAGCACCTGGCCGACGGCCCGGCTGAACTCCGCGATGGCGTCCAGGTCCACACCGCCGTCGGCGTCGACGTCGATCTGCACCTGGCCGCGGCTGCCGGCCCGGGTGACCCGCAGGTCCTCCAGGTCCAGCCCCGCCTCGGCGGCCAGGGGTTCCAGCAACGCGCGCAGCCGATCGATCTGGGTGGTGCTCATCCGGGTTGGACTCCTCGGCCGCGTCTGCTGTTGTCGGAAGGTCGTACCGCGCCCACGGCACCCTCCGGTGCGGTTCGGGTCGCGGCGGCTCGGCCCAAAGCCTATCCGGTCCCGCGGCCAACCACCGATTCCGCACGGCGCGCGGACACGGGTGCGGCACCCACTGCGAGGAAGCTCACACCGGTCGGCCGGGGCTCCGCTGAGCCGAATCCGTGTCCGGCCACGTGAGGATTCTGTAATCATTCACGCCAACGAGGGCAGGCGGGCCGGCCGTCCTCCCCGACACGCCCCGGAGTGACACCGATGCAGCCGCACAGCCGACGGACCTTCCTGGCCCTCGGGCTGCTCGCCACAGCCTCCGCGGCGGTCGCGTGCACCGGGTCCGACGACGACGGCCGGACGGGTGAGCGCCGCCGCCCCGACCCCGACGAGCCGATCCGCCGGCGCGCGGTGACCGCCGCCGACGCCCTGCTCGCCGGGTACGACGCCCTGCCGGCCGGGCAGGCCGAGCGGCTGCGGGCGCTGCGGGCCGAGGTCGAGCAGCACCGGGCGGCGTTCGGCGGCGGGCCCGCCGGTGCGTCCGAAGCCCCGTCCGGCTCCGCCGCCCCGTCCGGCACGGCGAGACCCGCCGGCTCCGCACCACCGCCGGCGTCCGGCTCCGCGACCGCCCCGGCGGGCGCGGGGGTCACCACCGCCGCCGCGCTCGCCACCCTCGAACGGCAGACCGCGCAGGCATACCTCGCCGAACTCGGCGCCGCCTCCCCGCAGCTCGCCCGGCTGCTCGCCTCGGCCGCCGCCGCGGACGTCCTGCACGCGGTCGCGCTCGGCGACGCGGCCCCGCTCCACCCGACGACCCCGACGACCCCGACCCCGGCGGCCCCGACCACCCCTGCCGCCGCGGCGGCGCCGACCGCCTCGGGCCCGGCCTCAGCGGCCCCCTCCGGGAGCGGCTCCGCCGCACCGTCCGCGCTCGGTGCCGAGGCGGTCACCGCCCTGCAGAGCGCGCTGTCCGCCGAGCACGCCGCGGTCTACGGCTACGGCGTGGTCGGCGCCCGGCTGCCCGACGACGACCAGCGCGCCGACGCCAGGACCGCGCACGCCGCCCACCAGTCCCGGCGGGACTCCTGGCAGCGCCTGCTGCACGGCGTCGGCAGCACCCCGAGCGCCGCCTCCGCCGGCTACCGGCTGCCCTTCCCGGTCACCGACGCGGCGGGCGCCGGCCGGCTCGCCGCGCACATCGAGACCCGGCTGACCGCGGTGTACGCCGACCTGGTCGGCGCCCTGCCCGGCCCCCGGCGCGCCGCCGCCTCGGACGCCCTGCGCGAGGCCGCCCTGCGCGCCCAGCGCTGGGGCGCCGCCCCCGGCCCGTTCCCCGGCCTCCCGGACCCCGCCGCCACCCCCGCACCCACCACCACCCCCTGACCGGGCGACCGCCGACCACCCGCACCCGCGCCCCCACCGACCCCGAAGCCTCCCCCGGACCGCGTCGCTGACCTGCGGGTTCGTGTTCATGGCCGACAATGGGCGGGTAGCACTCACGGGGTAGCGGCGACCGGAAGGCCAGCATGTCGGCAGCACCAGGGCAGATCGTGGTCCCCGAGCGGCTGGGGCGGACCGTCGGCGCGGGGGAGGGCGAACCCGGGCGGCGGTGGCTGGACGAGCTGCCGGACCGGGTCGCCGCCCACCTGCGGCGGTGGGGCCTCACCCTGGAACGGGTGCTCGATCCCGGTGGGAGCCTCAGCCTGATCGGGTACGTCCACCGGGACGACCTCTCCCCCGCCGTGCTGAAGGCCGGCTTCCGCACCCCGGAGACCGCGCAGGAGCACGCCGCGCTGACCCACTGGGCCGGCCGCGGGGCCGTCCTGCTGCTGGACGCCGACCCCGCGGAGGGCGTGCTGCTGCTGGAGCGGCTGCACGGCGACATCCCGCTGCGCTCGCTCGCCGAACCGAAGGCGATGCTGGAGGCGACCAGCCTGCTGCACCGGCTCTGGGTGCCGCCGCCGGGCGGCCACGCCTTCCGGTCCGTCGCGGACGAGGTGGCCGCGGCCCGCGGCGACCTGTCAGGCCGCCGGGAGCTGCCGGCCGGCGCCGGCGACCTGCTCGCCGAAGCCCTGGAGGCGGCGGACGGGCTGCTCGGCTCCGCCGAGGACGAGGAACTGCTGCTGCACGGGGACTTCCACCACGGCAACGTGCTGGCCGCCGACCGGGCGCCGTGGCTGGCCATCGACCCCCGGCCGCTGGTGGGCGAGCGCGCCTACGACCTGGCCCGCCTCGTCCTGGACCGGGCGGACACCCTGATCGGTTCCCCCGGCCCGGGGGCCGCCGTCCGCCGCCGGCTGCACCAGCTGGCCGAGGCCGTCGAGGTGGACCCCGGACGGCTGCGCGGCTGGACGCTGTTCCGCGGTGTCCGCGAGGGCCTGCGGGCGTCGGCGACCGGCCGCCGCGCGGACGCCGAGCTCTACCTGGAGTTCGCCGGCCTGCTCTGAACCGGCCGGGCCAGGTCCGGGCCGCCCCGGACGGCGCCGCCCGGAACGGGCCCGGCCAGCGGCAGGTGCGCGCCCATCACGGCGTACGGGCGGTCGGTGTTGGGGAAGCGGACGGCCCGGGCCAGGTCGCGGTAGCCGAGCGCACGGTAGAGCCGGCGGGCGGGGGTCTCGGCGTCGATCGCGGAGAGGATGCTGCGGTCCAGCCCGGAGGCCCCGGTCAGGGACCTGATCAGCGCGGTGCCGAGGCCGTGCCCCTGGAACCCGGGCAGCACGTGCAGTTCGGTGATCGCGAAGACGCCGTCCAGCCAGCTGCCGTGCCCGTGCTCCTCCAGGTGCGGCTGGATGACGGTGCTCCACCAGTGCTCGCGGCGGTTGGGCATGCCGTACCCGAAGCCGACCAGCCGGCGGCCGCTGAAGGCCCCGAGCGCGCTCACGCCGGGCTGCAGGGCGTGCCGGCCGACGATGTGCAGCCGGACCGCGACCTCCTCGCGCGTCAGGCCGAACGCCACCGCCTGGACCTCCAGCGCCTGCGGCGCCCACGCCGCGAGGTCGATGGCCTCGATCGTCACCCCGGTCAGCTGCTCCATGCCTCGGACGTTACTACCAGCGCGGCCCCGGCGAGGGCCGAGCCGGTCAGAAGAGCACGCTCATGAACGCGCCGACCTCGCGGAAGCCGACCCGGCGGTAGGCGGCGCGGGCCCGCAGGTTGTAGTCGTTGACGTAGAGCGAGACGACCGGCGCGAACTCGCGCAGCGCGATGTCGAGGACGGCGGCCATGCCGGTCTCCGAGAGCCCCCGGCCGCGGTGCTCGGGTGCCACCCAGACGCCCTGGATCTGGCAGGCGCCCTCGGTGACGGCCCCGATCTCGGCCTTGAACACCACCTGGCCGTCGTCGCCGAAACGGGCGAACGAGCGGCCGGTGGAGACGAGCTCGGCGACCCGGGCCTGGTAGAGCAGGCCGCCGTCACCGGCCAGCGGGGAGACCCCGACCTCCTCGGTGAACATCGCCACGCAGGCCGGCATCAGCGCCTCGACCTCGTCGCGCCGCACCTGCCGTACCAGCGGGTCGGCGGCGATCTCGGCGGACGGCACGGCGGTGGCGAGCAGCGGCTGGTGGCCGCGGACCTCGCGGGCGGGGCCCCAGCTGCGCTCCATCAGCGCCCAGAAGGCGGCGGTGGGCCCGGCCGGGCCGACGATCGAGGAGCAGCGGCGGCCCTGGCGGCGGGCCCGTTCGGCGAAGGCCTGGACGGCCTGCGGCCCGGCGTCGACCAGGACGAGGTTGGCTCCGGCGTAGCAGAGCGCGTCGAGCCGGCCCTGGTCGTCGTACCAGCCCCACATCTCGCCGCCCAGGCGCCAGGGGTCGAGGCCGACCGCCTCGACGCGGGTGGCGACGAAGGCGTTGGCGACCGGGTCCCGGTGGAGGATCTCCAGGGTGTCGGCGAGGTCGCCGGCCTCCAGGACCCGGGTGGTCGCGAGGGCGCGGGCGGCCTGGAAGGAGCCGGGGAGCATCACACCGCGATCGAGCATCGGGACAGCACCTCACTGATGACGACTCTGGCCGCACCCTACTCCGTGGCCCCACCCGGCTACGGCCGCGGGGCCGTCCGTGGACGGACGGCCCCGCTCCGGAAACTACCTGGTCACTCGCCCGCGGTGACGGTCGGGGCGCCGGACTCGGCGCCGTCGGCCTGCATCTGCTCGGCCAGCTTGAAGGCCTCCTCGATCAGGGTCTCGACGATCTTCGACTCGGGGACGGTCTTGATGACCTCGCCCTTGACGAAGATCTGGCCCTTGCCGTTGCCGGAGGCGACGCCGAGGTCGGCCTCGCGGGCCTCGCCGGGGCCGTTGACGACGCAGCCCATAACGGCGACGCGCAGCGGCACGTCCATACCCTCCAGGCCGGCCGTGACCTCCTCGGCGAGCTTGTAGACGTCGACCTGGGCCCGGCCGCAGGAGGGGCAGGAGACGATCTCCAGGCCGCGCTGGCGCAGGTTGAGCGACTCCAGGATCTGGATGCCGACCTTGATCTCCTCGGCGGGCGGCGCGGAGAGCGAGACCCGGATGGTGTCGCCGATGCCCTCGGCGAGCAGCGCGCCGAAGGCGACCGCGGACTTGATGGTGCCCTGGAAGGCGGGGCCGGCCTCGGTGACGCCGAGGTGCAGCGGGTAGTCGCAGGCGGCCGCGAGCTGGCGGTAGGCGTTGATCATCACGACCGGGTCGTTGTGCTTGACCGAGATCTTGATGTCGCGGAAGTCGTGCTCCTCGAACAGCGAGCACTCCCAGAGCGCGGACTCGACCAGCGCCTCGGGGGTGGCCCGGCCGTACTTCTCCATCAGGCGCTTGTCGAGCGAGCCGGCGTTGACGCCGATCCGGATCGGGATGCCGGCGTCCTTCGCGGCCTTGGCGATCTCGCCGACCTTGTCGTCGAAGGCCTTGATGTTGCCCGGGTTGACGCGCACCGCGGCGCAGCCGGCGTCGATCGCGGCGAAGACGTACTTCGGCTGGAAGTGGATGTCCGCGATGACCGGGATCTGCGACTTCTTGGCGATGATCGGCAGGGCGTCGGCGTCGTCCTGGGAGGGGACGGCGACGCGCACGATCTGGCAGCCGGAGGCGGTGAGCTGCGCGATCTGCTGCAGCGTGGCGTTGATGTCCGAGGTCACGGTGGTGGTCATGGACTGCACCGAGACGGGTGCGTCACCGCCGACCGGTACGTTGCCGACCATGATCTGCCGGGAGACACGGCGCTGGGCGAGCGGCTTGAGCGGCAGGGACGGAATACCGAGCGAGATCGCGGTCATGTGCGCAGGGTTCCCCGGGGTTGAGGTCGTCGGCCCGGGCCTGGGAACGGCCGGGCCGGGCGCGCCGACGTTCGCGCACCCGGCCTCCAACGGTACGGCACGGGCGGTGGCCCGAGCACACCAGCCGTACCCGGTCGCTAACTGATCTTGACGGGGTTCACCAGATCCGCTACGAGGACGAGCAGCGTGAAGCCGATGAAGACGGTCGCCACCACGTAGGCGAGCGGCATCAGCCGGGCCACGTCGAACGGGCCGGGGTCGGGCCGCCTGAACAGCTTGGCGGCGCGGCGGCGGACGGACTCCCAGAGCGCCCCGGCGATGTGCCCGCCGTCGAGCGGGAGCAGCGGCAGCATGTTGAAGAGGAACAACGACAGGTTGATGCCGGCCAGCAGGCTCACGAAGGTGGCGATCCGCTGGCTGCCGGGGATGTCGAGGGCGAACACCTCGCCGCTGACCCGGGCGGCGCCGACCATGCCGATCGGCGAGTCGGCGTCGCGCGGGGCGCCGTCGAAGACCGCGTTCCACAGGCCGGGGACCTTGCCGGGCAGGGCGACCAGCGACTCCACGCCCGTCTCGGTGATCTCGTACATCCGATCGAGGGACTGTCCGAGGGTGAGGTGGACGACCCCGGTGGTCGGGGTGAAGCCGAGGAAGCCGGCCTGGACGGTCTCGCCCTTGATCGGGGCGCCGTCCGAGTCGTACTTCTGGACGTCGTTGACGGCGATGGTGGGGGTGAGGGTGAGCTGCTGCCCGCCGCGCTCGACGACGACCGGCACCTGCTTGCCGGCCGACCTGCGGATGTCCGCCTGCAGCTGGTCGTAGCTGGTGATCCGGTCGCCGTCGAAGGACAGCACCTTGTCGCCGGGGGCCAGACCCGCCAGGTGGGCGGGGGACTTCGGGGCGTCGGCCGGGCAGGTGTCGGTCGGCTGGCCGGCCTTGACCACGCACTCCGCGACGGTGCCGATGGTCGGCACGGTCTTGATCACGCCGAAGCCCATGTTGACCGTGAGGAAGAGCCCGAACGCCAGGAGCAGGTTCATGAACGGCCCGGCGAACATGACGATGACGCGCTTCCACGGCTTGCGGGTGTAGAAGAGCCGGGTCTCGTCACCGGGCTGCAGCTCCTCGTAGGAGGCCTCCCGGGCGTCCTCGATCATCGTCCGGAACGGCGAACTGCTGCGCTGGGTGATCCGCCCGTCCTCGCCCGGCGGGAACATCCCGATCATGCGGATGTACCCGCCCAGCGGGATCGCCTTGATGCCGTACTCGGTCTCGCCCTTGCGGCGCGACCACACGGTCGGGCCGAAGCCGACCATGTACTGCGGCACCCGGATGCCGAACAGCTTGGCCGTGGAGAGGTGGCCGAGCTCGTGCCAGGCGATCGAGAAGAGCAGCCCGACCGCGAAGACCAGGATGCCGACCACCGTCAAAACCGTTGCCACCGCTGGGCCTCCGTCATACCGCTCCGATCGGGTCTGGGTTGGTGCGGGCCGTCAGCCCGCCGCGAGCTCGCGCGCCCGGGCGCGGGCCCAGTCCTCCGCGTGCAGGACGTCCTCGACGGTGAGCGGGGTTCCGCCCGCCGGGCTGCCGTGCTCGGCGACGACCTTGGCAACAGTGTCCACGATTCCCGTGAAGGCCAGGCGGCCGTTCAGGAAGGCCTCCACGCACTCCTCGTTCGCCGCGTTGAAGACGGCCGGGGCGGTGCCGCCGAGCGTGCCGACCTCGCGGGCCAGCTCGACGGCCGGGAATGCCTCGTTGTCGAGCGGGAAGAACTCCCAGGTCGCGGCCGTGGTCCAGTCGCAGCCGGGCGCGGCGTCCGGCACCCGGTCCGGCCAGCCGAGGCCGAGCGAGATCGGCATCCGCATGTCCGGCGGGCTGGCCTGGGCCAGCGTCGAACCGTCCGTGAACTCCACCATCGAGTGGACCACCGACTGCGGATGGACCACGACCTCGATCCGGTCGAACGGCACGTCGTACAGCAGGTGCGCCTCGATGACCTCCAGGCCCTTGTTGACCAGGGTCGCCGAGTTGATCGTGATCACCGGGCCCATCGCCCAGGTGGGGTGCGCCAGGGCGTCCGCCGGGGTGACGGCGGCCAGCTGCTCGCGGCTGCGGCCGCGGAACGGCCCGCCGCTCGCCGTGACGACCAGCTTGCGGACCTCGGCGCGGGTGCCGCCGGCCAGCGCCTGGAAGATCGCGGTGTGCTCGGAGTCCACCGGGACGATCTGGCCCGGCCGGGCGAGCGCCTTCACCAGCGGGCCGCCGACGATCAGCGACTCCTTGTTGGCCAGCACCAGTACCCGGCCCGCCGCCAGCGCAGCCAGCGTCGGGCGCAGGCCGATCGAACCGGTGATGCCGTTGAGCACCGAGTGGCACTCCACCGCGGCCAGCTCGGTCGCCGCGTCCGGACCGACCAGCACGGCGGGCAGCGGACGGCCCGCGGCCTTCACCGCCAGCGCCTCGCGCAGCGCCGGCTCGGCGGCCGGGTCGGCCAGCGCGACGGTGTGCACACCCAGCTCCAGGGCCTGGTCGGCCAGCAGCTCCACCCGGCCGCCGGCCGCCGACAGGCCGACCACCCGGAAGCGGTCCGGGTTGCGGCGCACCACGTCGATGGCCTGGGTGCCGATCGAACCGGTGGAGCCGAGGATCACCAGCTCCCGGGGGCCGGAGGCGTCCTGCACGGTGGGCGTGAACCGCAGCTGCGGGTGGGCGAGCGAAGTCATGCGCCCATTGTGTCCTGACCGCGCGGCCGCGGGGTACGGCGGGCCGGTCGGGCGCGGGTACGGCGGGCCGGTCGGGCGCGGGTACGGCGGGCCGGTCGGCCGCCGCCGGACTACCGTCGGAGGCATGCGTACTGTCATCGCCGGGGGCCACGGACGGATCGCCCTGCTGCTGGAGCGGCTGCTCGCCGAGCGCGGCGACCGCCCCGCCGGGATCATCCGCCGCCCCGAACAGGCCCCCGACCTCGTGGACGCCGGCGCCGAACCGCTGGTGCTGGACCTGGAGGCCGCCACCGCACCCGAACTCGCCCGGCTGCTGGAGGGCGCCGACGCGGTCGTCTTCGCGGCCGGCGCCGGGCCCGGCAGCGGAGCGGCGCGGAAGAAGACCGTCGACCGCGACGCGGCGGTGCTGCTCGCGGACGCGGCCGGGCTGGCCGGCGTACGGCGCTGCCTGGTGGTCTCCTCGATGGGCGCCGACGCGCAGGCCCACCACCCCGGCGACCCGGTGTTCGAGGCGTACCTGCGGGCCAAGGGCGCCGCCGACGACGCCGTCCGGGCCCGCACCGCACTGGACTGGACGGTGCTGCGCCCCGGCCGGCTCACGGACGGCCCCGGCACCGGGCTGGTCCGGCTCGCGCCGGAGGTGGGGCGCGGCTCGGTCGACCGGGCCGACGTGGCCGCCGTCCTCGCCGAACTGCTCACCGAACCCGGTACCGCCGGGCTGACCCTGGAGCTGGTCGCCGGGAACGCCACGGTGGCGGAGGCCGTCGCGGCGGCCGCCGGGCACGTCTGACCCCCGGGGCCGCAGCACCCGCCGCACGTCGTGGGCCGCACGCACGACGGGAGCCCGGCACCCCCCTGGATGCCGGGCTCCCGTCCGCGGGTCTCAGAGGTCGAGGCCGGTGAGGACCATGACCTTCTCGACGGTGTAGTCGTCCATGGCGTACTTGACGCCCTCGCGGCCGACCCCGGAGTCCTTGACGCCGCCGTACGGCATCTGGTCGGCGCGGTACGAGGGGGCGTCGCCGATGATCACGCCGCCGACCTCCAGCTCCCGGTGGGCGCGGAAGGCGGTCTGCAGGTCGCGGGTGAAGACACCGGCCTGCAGACCGAACGGCGAGTCGTTGACGGCGGCGAAGGCCTCGTCGGTGCCGTCCACCTTGTGCAGCGACAGGACCGGGCCGAAGACCTCGCAGGTCGCCAGGATCGCATCGGCCGGCAGCTCGGCCAGCACGGTCGGCGCGTAGGTCGCGCCCTCGCGGGTGCCGCCGGTGAGCAGCTTGGCGCCCTTGGCGACGGCGTCGTCCACCCAGGACTCCACCCGCTTCGCGGCGTTCTCGTCGACCAGCGGGCCGACGTCGGTGGCGTCGTCGTTCGGGTCGCCGGTCACCTGGGCCTGCACCTTGGCGACGACCTTCTCCACCAGCACGTCGTAGACGGACGCGTCGGCGACGACCCGCTGCACCGAGATGCAGGACTGGCCGCCCTGGTAGTTGGCGAACATCGCGATCCGGGTGGCCGCCCAGTCGAGGTCCGCCTCGGAGGACCAGTCGGCGAGCACCACGGCCGCGGCGTTGCCGCCGAGCTCCAGGGTGGTGTGCTTGCGCGGCACCGAGTCCATGATCTGGTAGCCGACCTTGTCCGAACCCGTGAAGGAGATCACCGGCAGGCGCCCGTCCTGCACCAGGGCGGGCATCCGGTCGTTCGGCACCGGCAGGACGCTCCAGGAGCCGGCCGGCAGGTCGGTCTCGGCCAGGATCTCGCCCAGCACCATCGCGGAGAGCGGGGTCGCCGGGGCCGGCTTGAGGATGATCGGGGCGCCGACCGCGATCGCCGGGGCGACCTTGTGGGCGACCAGGTTCAGCGGGAAGTTGAACGGGGCGATTCCGAGCACCACACCGCGCGGGAAGCGGCGCACCAGCGCGAAGCGGCCCACGCCGCCCGGGTCGGTGTCCAGGCGCATGGTCTCGCCGTTGGTGCGGCGGGCCTCCTCGGCCGCCCAGCGGAACACCGAGACGGCACGGCCGACCTCGCCGCGGGCCCACTTGATCGGCTTGCCGTTCTCGGCGGTGATCAGCCGGGCGATCTCCTCGGTGCGCTCGGCCAGGCGCTTGGCGACGTGGTCCAGCGCGGCGGCGCGCACGTGCGCGGGGGTCGCGGCGAACACCGGCAGGGCGGCGACGGCGGCGTCCAGCGCCTCCTCGACCTGGGCCTCGGTGGGGATGCTCACCTTGCCGACCAGACGGCCGTCCCAGCTGTTGTGCACCTCGAAGTCGGCGTCGCCGCTCGCCCGGCGACCGGCCAACCAGAACTCGTACGTGGTGGTCACGGTGGGTACCGGCCCTCTCCTCGTCGTCTCCGGCCCCACGTCTGCGGAGCCTCAGTCGAGAGTAGGGGCGGCGACGCGCCGACCGGATTGGACGCGGCGTAGCGTTCGCCCGGGCGGCCACTCCATCCCGTCCAGCGGGACGGAGCGGCCCGGCGGGACGGACCGGCGGGGCGGGGCGGCGTTCGCTGCGTTGTCCGGCCATCCGGCCGAACGGCTCAGCGGCGCCCCGTCACTCCTCGCCCGAACGCAGGGCCAGCCAGAGCTCCATCCGGACGTCCGTGTCGTCCAGCGAACGCCCGAGCAGCTCCTCCACCCGGCGCATCCGGTAGCGCAGGGTGTGCCGGTGGACGCCCAGGTCCGCCGCGGCGGCGTCCCACTGGCCGTGCCGCGACAGCCACGCCCGCAGCGAGGCCACCAGATCGCCGCGCGCCGTGCGGTCGTGCTCCCGCAGCGGACGCAGCAGCCCCTCGGCGAACGCCGTCACGGCCTCCTCGCCGAGCAGCGGCAGCAGCGAGCCCGCACCGACCTCCTCGTGGTCCACCGAACGGCGGCCGCCGCGCAGCGCCACCGCGAGAGCCCGCTCGGCCTGCGCGAACGCCGTACCGGACTCGTCCAGCGCGGCCGGCGCGGAGACGCCCAGCGACACGCCCTCGTGCTCCTCCACCGCCCCCAGACAGGCCCGGTGCACCGCACCGTTGTCCAGCGCCAGCACCATCAGCCGCGGACCGTGCGGCCCCTCCTCCCGCGCGACCAGCAGCTTCTCGCCCACCCGGGCACCCGCCTGCTCCGCCCGGTCGCCCAGCTCGCCGAGCGCCTCGGCGGAGTCCACGCCCTGCCCGGCGCCCGCCACCATGACCCGTATCGTCCCCTCCGGCAGGCCGCCGAACAGCCCGGCCGCGACCTGCCGGGCGGTCGCCACCTCACCGGCCAGCACCATCCGCAGCAGCGCCGCGCCCATCCGCTCCTCGGCCTGCCGCAGCTCGCGCGAGCGCTCCAGGGTCAGCGTCAGCAGCGCCACCGCCGCGTTCAGCACGTAGCGCTCGGTCGGGGTGATGCGGTCCTCTGTACCGACCGCGAGGAAGCCCCGGGCCCGGCGGTCCGCCCCTAGCGACTGGACCACCACATAGTCCTCGTCCGCCGTGTCTATCCCCGGCGAACGGCCCTGCAGCGCGGCGCTCGACGGCGCCGGACGCCGGCGCAGCCGGTCCACCTCGGCCGCCAGCCGACCCGCCCGGCGCGCCGCCCAGTCCGGCGCCACCACCGACAGCGCACCCGAACCGTCGTACAGCGCCGCCCAGCCGCCCAGCCGGGCGGCCAGCCGGCGGACCACCGCCGTGGTGCCGTCCTTGCCCAGCGCGGCCCGGGTCAGCTCCTCCTGCGCCTCGAAACTGGTCGTCACCGCCTCGTACTGCTCGGCCGCCAGCGACGCCGACACCACCTTGCTGATCGCGATGAACGGCGTCGGCTCCGGCACCCGCAGCAGCGGCAGCCCGCGCTGCGCCGCCGCGTCCACCAGCGGCTGCGGCACCTCGGTGTGCGACAGGCCCACCCCCAGGCCCAGGCCCACCACGCCCGCGTCCGCCAGCCGGTGCACGTAGGCCTGCAGCTGCGCGGCGGTCCGGCCGAGCTTGATGCCGGTCGTCAGCAGCAGCTCGCCGCCCTCCAGGAACGGCGTCGGGTCGTCCAGCTCACTGGTGTGCACCCAGCGGACCGGCCGCTCCAAGTGGTCCGCACCGGCGAGGACCGTCAGATGGAGCGAGCTGTTGCGGACGACGGAGGCGAGTGTGGGGGGCATGGCACCTTCGGAGGGGACGACCTGGCCGCGCCGTTGCGGCCTGGCGAGGAGCGGGTTGCGGAACGGTTCGAGGGTTCTCCCCCACATTATGGACGCCCCGGACAACCGGCACTGCCGAATCCACCGCAGCGGCGATACGGGGGACGGCGGCGCGGGGACGGCGGCGTTCAGTCCCGGAGGTCCACCAGCAGCGGGGGCACCTGCTCGCCCGAGACCGCCGTCAGCGACACCACCGCGTGCCCCGCCGGCAGGCTGTGCGCGAGGTCCGACGGCGACCAGCGCACCCGCTCCACCTCCCGGGTGGTCACCGACTCGGTCTGCGCCGTCGTCCCCGACAGCGCCTTGCGCCCCACCCGCAGCGAACGGCGGAACAGCCCGCCCGAGGTGTCCGGGGTGTGCGTCACCGCCGTCTCCTGCACCAGGTGCGTCCCCCACGCCTCCGAGAACAGCTTGCCGTCCCACGGCGCGATCCCCGGGAACGCCATCCGGCAGCCGACCGCCCCGAACAGCGGCGCCCGCAGCGGCTCCGGCACGTCCACCAGGGTGCGCAGCAGCAGCACCGCACCCGCATGGGCCCCGCGCAGCCGCTGCAGCCCCCGCACCACATGCCCGTCCAGCGCCGCCGAGGCATCGTCCACCACCAGTCCCGCGAACAGCGAACGGTCCTCCCGGACCGCCGCCGCCTGCACGAACTGGCTCGTCAACAGCCTCGACAGCATCCGCGCCACCTCCGGGTGACTGCGCTCCGGCAGCTTCACCCGCACCCGCAGCGGATGGTCCAGCACCCGCATCGCGAACGGCGGACGGCCCGTCCCATCCGTCGCGAACACCCCCGCGAAGGCCGGCCGCTCCAGCAGCGCCAGCCGGTCCGCGAGCAGCGCCCCCGGATCGTCCGCCCGGCCGCGCTGGCGCTCCCGGTGCTCCAGGTCCCGCTCGTACACCGCCAGCCGGCCCGCCGCACGCAGCGCCTTCACCAACTCCTCCAGCGCCTCCGGCTCCCCCGCCAGCAGCGCCCGCAACTCGCCCACCCCCGGGTAGCGGCCGTGCGCCGCCCGGAACGGGCCGACCACCTGCTGCGCCGCCGTCCGGGCGCTCTCCGCCCGGGGCGCCAGCTCGTCCGGCAGCAGCGCCTCCGCCAACCGGGCCGCCGCCTCGTCGGGGTCCCGCGCCGCGCCGTACAGGTCCAGGCCGTACACCGAGGCCGGGTCGCCCGGCGCGATCACCACGTCGTACCAGGCGTCCGGCCCGAGGTCCGCGTCGGCCGCGCCGATCACCACCGCGCACGCCGTGCCCGCCAGCGCCTGCAGGCAGAACGCCTCGGCCACCGGCCGGGCCAGCCGCACCGTCTTGCCCGTCCCGGCCGGGCCGACCGCCAGCAGCGACGTCCCCAGCACCTCCGGGTCCAGCGCGAAGCCCGCCGCCCGGTGCGACAGCGGGTTCTTCGGCACGTCCTGCGCCGTCCCCAGCCGCACCTGGCGCACCAGCAGGTCGTGCCGCCCCGCCCGGCCCGGCAGATCGCGTGCCTCCGACGGGTGCGCGCACGCCGCGGCGCCGCGCTCCACCACCTGCGCCACGAACGCCGGCACGAACGCCGGATCGGCCTGCGCCGACTCCCACGCCCGCTGGATCCGCACGTAGTCGACGTCCCCCACGGCCTCCCCGTCCAGCCGCCCCGCAGCCACCCCGGCCCCCCCACCCCGCAACCCGCCCCAGGGGTCGAACGGCCGTGCCACCTCGACGTGCGTCTCGCCCACGGCCGGCGCCTGCTCGGTCACCGCCCGCGACAGCAGCGGCGTCGCGTACCGGCGCCACACCTCCAGCCAGCGACCCATCCGGCCGAAGACCTTGATCACGACCGCCAGCACCGCGGCGTTGGCGACCAGCAGGGTGATCATCGCCTCGGACTCGGACGGGTCGGCGAGCGGCCCGATCCCGGCCTGTTGGCCGAACCAGACCAGGATGTAGGTGGTCAGCTGCGTGCCGTACAGATAGGCCAGCCACCCCACCACCAGGTTGAGCACGGCTCTGAGCAGCAGCGGGCCGGCCGGGACCTTGGCGGCTTCGGCGCGGTCGGGGTCGAGCGGGCGGTGGCCCTGGCGGTAGATGCCCGGGGCGGCGGCGGGGCGGGGTGCGGCGGCCCAGGCGGGCAGGTCGAAGGGGAGGGGGCGCGGGCGTTGGTGGGGCATGGCCGCAGGGGGTGTCGCGGTGGTCCGTTCGCCGTGTCCGTGTGCCCCGTCCAGTGCCATGTACGGCCCCGCTCCCTCGCCCGCCCGCCCCGACCGTCCGTCGGTGCCGCCATACCCATGCCGCCGCACCGGCGACACGCCCGCGCTCAATGTAGTGGAGCGGGACCTGGGGGTAGCCGTGCCACCCGGTCTGGCCGAGCCGGACAAGTCGGACGGCGCAGTGCTACCGAGTGGCGCATGCCCGGCCGGGGAGGGCGGCCGTAGCCTGCGAGAACCGAGTCGAGAAGTCTGGAGAACCCCATGAGCGCCGTATCGCCGCTCCCGCAGGAGCGCCGCCTGGTCACCGCGATCCCCGGCCCGAAGTCGCAGGAGCTGCAGGCCCGCAAGCTGGGTGCGGTGGCGGCCGGTGTCGGCACCACGCTGCCGGTGTACGTCTCCCGTGCCAACGGCGGCGTGCTGGAGGACGTGGACGGCAACTCGCTGATCGACTTCGGTTCCGGCATCGCCGTGACCAATGTCGGCAACAGCGCCGAGGCCGTGGTGGCCAAGGCGTCGGAGCAGCTCGCCGCCTTCACCCACACCTGTTTCATGGTGACCCCGTACGAGGGCTACGTGGCCGTGGCCGAGCAGCTCAACGAGCTGACCCCGGGCGACCACGAGAAGCGCACCGCGCTGTTCAACTCGGGTGCCGAGGCCGTCGAGAACGCGGTGAAGATCGCCCGCGCGTACACCAAGCGGACCGCCGTCGTGGTGTTCGACCACGGCTACCACGGCCGCACCAACCTGACCATGGGCCTGACGGCGAAGAACATGCCGTACAAGCAGGGCTTCGGTCCGTTCGCGCCGGAGATCTACCGGGTCCCGGTCGCGTACCCGTACCGCTGGCTGACCGGTGCGGAGAACTGCGCCGCCGAGGCCGCCGCCCAGGCGATCGACATGATCAACAAGCAGATCGGCGCCGACAACGTCGCGGCGATCATCATCGAGCCGATCCAGGGCGAGGGCGGCTTCATCGAGCCGGCCAAGGGCTTCCTGCCGGCGATCGTGGAGTACGCGAAGGCCAACGGCATCGTGTTCGTCGCGGACGAGATCCAGACCGGCTTCTGCCGCACCGGCCAGTGGTTCGCCTGTGACGACGAGGGCATCGTCCCGGACCTCATCACCACCGCGAAGGGCATCGCCGGCGGTCTGCCGCTGGCCGCGGTGACCGGCCGCGCCGAGATCATGGACGCCGCGCACGCGGGCGGCCTGGGCGGCACCTACGGCGGCAACCCGGTGGCCTGCGCCGCCGCGCTGGGCTCCATCGAGACGATGAAGGAGCAGGACCTCAACGGCAAGGCGCAGCGGATCGGCGAGATCATGCTGGGCCGCCTGCGGGCGATGCAGGAGAAGTTCGAGATCATCGGCGAGGTCCGCGGTCGCGGCGCGATGGTCGCGGTCGAGCTGGTGAAGCCGGGCGGCAAGGAGCCGAACGCGGAGGCCGCGGGCGCGATCGCGAAGGCCTGCCACGCGCAGGGCCTGGTGGTGCTGACCGCCGGCACCTACGGCAACGTGCTGCGCTTCCTGCCGCCGCTGGTGATGCCGGAGCACCTGCTGAACGAGGGTCTGGACATCCTGGACAGTGCCTTCGCGGGCGTCTGATCCGACTCCCCCCACCGGCTCCGGATGCTTCCGGACAGCGCCGTTCGGCCCGGTCCCCCCGCGGGGGCCGGGCCGTTCGGTCGTGTGCGTGGGGGTTGCCCGGCCCGGGGTGAAGATGCTGTGCGGAATCGCTGAAGCTCCCCGGCCGGACAAGTCGGTTGACGTAGTGTCATGACGGATGGACAGCGAGCCCCGAGCATCGGCGGAACCGTCCGCGGCGCCGCCCGGCAGGGCGGGTCCGCGACCCGCCCGCGAGGACAACCAGGCCGCCCCGGCAGGGACGGCACATACCGAAGGCCGATCGACCGACCGTCCGACCCACACCCCCCGGGGCGCGCGGAACGGCGATCATCCCGGCCGCCCCGGAGCTCTCCCCCCTGCTCCGGGGCGGCAACTTCGCGTTCCGGGACGGGCGGTGCACCCGGCGGCCCTGCCGGTGCTGCTGGCGGCGGTCCTGGTGCTGGTGTCCTGGCAGGTCGCGGTGGACGGGCCGCTGCTGGGGCTGGACCGCTGGGTGCGGCACGCGGTGCTGGAGTCCCGCCACTGGCTGCAGAGCAGGCTGCTGAACCACCTGGGCAAGGCACTGTCGGACCTCGGCGGCTCGGTGCCGGCCGTCCCGGTGCTGCTGGGCGGCGGCGGGCTGGCCGCGTGGCGGTCGCGCCGGGCCTGCCGCCGGCGTTGGTGGCTCCCGCTGCCGGTGGCGGTGGCGGCGACCGCGGCGATCCCGCTACTGGTCGTCCCGGCGAAGGCGTGGTTCGGCCGGCCGGGACCGTTCGGGCTGCCGCTGTCGGCCGACCAGTGGGGCTGGTACCCGTCGGGCCACACCGTGACGGCCACTATCGGGTACGGCGTCGCGGCGCTGCTGCTGGGCCGGACGGCGGCGCCCCGGGTGCGCGCCCGGCTGCACGGTGCGGCGGCGGCGCTCGCGGCGGGCGTGGGCCTGGGCCTGGTCTGGAGCGACTACCACTGGCTGCTGGACGTGGTGGCGGGCTGGTGCCTGGCCGGGCTGCTGTTGTGGGCGCTCGTCCGGTGGTTGCCGCGGGACCCCGGCGGGGCCGGTTCCGGCAGCGCCGACGCCGACGGTGCCGCCGCCGATGGTGCCGGTCCCGGCGGAACCGACCCGGCCGGGGCCCGCTCCGGCGGGGGCGCCGTCCGCTGAGGGGCGACCCGGCCGGGGCTCAGGACTCCGCGGGGTCCTCCTCGTTGCGCTGGACGAGGCCGGCCTCACCGTTGTCGCGCTGCCAGGCGACCACGAGTTCGTCGCGGCTGCCGAAGCGCACCAGGTGGCGGCCGACGACGTCCTCCAGCCCGGGCAGGTGCTCGGCGTCGCCCTCGACGGCCAGCAGCAGGGCGCCGGGTTCGGCGGTCAGGGTGGCGGTGCCGGCGCCGAAGGTGAGGGTGCCGCGGCCGGTCTCCTCGGACCAGTGGGCCTCGATCTTGCGGCCCATGTGGGCGGCGAGCTGCTTGGCGTAGCGGGCGGGGCGGTCGGTGGCGACGCGGGCTTCGGAACGGGACACGGGTCCTCCAGGGTCGGGGAGGGCACTTAGGGTGACCTCACTCGGGGCTACGCTAACGCGAATACTGAGCCTGGCTCAACAAATTTCGACCACGGCTCCGGGGGCTGCTCCGACCGGCCGATACCCTGGGTCGAACACCTGCCGAGGAGAGCCGCCATGACCACCACGCCGACCGACGACGCGGCGGACTCCTCCCCCGGCTCCCCCGGTTCCCCCGCCCCGGCCGACCCGGGCGCCGAGGCCCAGGCCGCCCCGGCAGCACCGGCCTCCCAGGAGACCTCCGCCGAACTCGCGGACGCGATGACCCGGGCCATGAAGCGCATCCGCCGCCGCACCAGCGAGCGGCTGGAGCCGTACGGGATCACCCCCGGCCAGGGCCGCGCGCTGCGGATGCTGGCGCACGCGCCGGGCTGCGAGTCGCCGGACCACCCGATGCGGCTGGGCGACCTCGCCGAACGGCTGCACATCGCACCCCGCTCGGCCACCACCGTGGTGGACGCCCTGGAGGAAGCCGGACTGGTCGAGCGCACCCCGGACCCGGCCGACCGGCGGGCGGTGCGGCTGGTGCTGACCGCGGCCGGC
Source organism: Kitasatospora sp. NPDC054939 (assembly GCF_053610105.1). Lineage (NCBI taxonomy): Bacteria > Bacillati > Actinomycetota > Actinomycetes > Kitasatosporales > Streptomycetaceae > Kitasatospora > Kitasatospora sp. NPDC054939. The sequence continues at coordinate 58,284 of NZ_JBSGXP010000023.1, forward strand.
CGGTCGGCGGTGGACCGGATCGGGCAGGTCCGGTACGAGGTGGCGCAGGAGTACTTCGGGCCGGTCAGCCCCACCGAGCAGGAGGCGCTGCTGCGGGCGCTGCGGGCCGCGGAGGCCGCGTACGCGACCGGCGCGCCGCCGCGCCGGACCACACCCCCGGAGGCAGCGCGGTGATCCCGATCCCGGCGATCACCAGCAGCGCGGCGGCGGCGGAGAGCGGACCCACCGGCTCGCCGAGCAGCAGCCAGGCCGAGGCCATCCCGAACACCGGCACCAGCAGCGAGTAGGGCGCCACCGCCGTGGCGTCGTGGCTGCGCAGCAGGAAGCTCCACGCGACGAAGCCGAACAGGGTGGAGACCAGTCCGACGTATCCGATCGCGCCCAGGCCGGCCGGGGTGATCGAGCGCAGTGCCGCGAGGTCCGCGGAGGGCCCCTCGACCAGCAGCGAGAGCGCGAGCAGCGGCAGTGGCGGCACCGCGCTGACCCAGACCATCCAGCGCAGCGCGTCGGCGGGCGCGGCCCGGCGGGTCAGCACGTTGGACAGCCCCCAGGCCGCGGCGGAGGCGATGACCAGGACGAAGGCCCCGAGCGGTCCGCCGGTTCCGCGGTCGACGGCGGTGAGGCCGATGCCGGCGAAGGCGATCGCGAGTCCGGCCACCCGCTGCCGGCCCGGGCGCTCGCGTAGCAGGACGGCGGCGAACAGGGCGGTGAACACGGCCTGGCTCTGCAGGACCAGCGAGGAGAGCCCGGCGGGCATCCCGGCGTCCATGCCGAGGAAGAGCAGCCCGAACTTGACCACGCCGAGCGAGAGCCCGACCGCCAGGATCCACTTCCAGGCGACCTTCGGACGGCCGATGAAGAAGACCGCCGGGACCGCAACGACCGCGAAGCGCAGCGCGCAGAACAGCAGCGGCGGGAAGTTCTCCAGGCCGACGTGGATGAGCACGAAGTTGAGGCCCCAGACGGCCGCCACCAGGACGGCCAGGGCGATGTGACGTGGGGGCATGTCGCCGCTGGGGGCGGGCCGGTCGGTGGGCATGGTCCGAGCATCGCCGCAGCCGACCGTTCAGCACCAGCGATGAGTTCTGAAGGCCACGGTTTAGCATTGCTTCATGCTGGATCTGGGGCGCCTGCGCGCACTGCACGCGGTGGCGGTGCACGGCTCGGTCGGGCGGGCCGCGGCCGCACTGGGCTTCACGCCCTCGGCGGTCTCGCAGCAGATCGCCAAGCTGGAACGGGAGACCCGGACGGTGCTGCTGGAGCGCCGGGGCCGGGGCGTGGTGCTGACCGACGCGGCGCACGGACTCGCCGCCACCGCGCAGCACCTGCTCTCCCTGGTGGAGCAGGCCGAGGTACGCCTGGAGGAGCAGCGCGGTCGGGCGGTCGGGCGGCTGCTGGTCGCTTCCTTCGCCACCGGCGCCCGCGGGCTGCTGCCGGGCGCGCTGGCGGACCTGCGCGAGCGCTGCCCCGAACTGGACGTCCGACTGCTGGAGACCGACCCCTACCCGGCGGCCGAACTGGTCGCCCGCGGCGAGGTGGACCTCGCGGTGGTGCAGGACTGGCCGACCGTGCCGCTGCCGGTGCAGGACGGGCTCTCCCGGCTGGACCTCGGCGACGACCCGGTGGACCTGGTGCTGCCTGCCGAACACCCCCTGGCCGGTCTCGCCGTGGTGCCGGTGGGAGGCCTCCGCGGGCAGCGCTGGATCAGCGTGCCGCCGGGCAACATCTGCCACGACTGGCTGGTCCGGACCCTGCGCGAGGCCGGGGAGGAACCGGACGTCCGCTACCAGGTCGGCGAGTTCGAGACCCAGCTCGCCCTGATCGGGGCCGGGCTCGGGGTGGGTCTGGTGCCGCGGCTCGGGCGGGGGCCGCTGCCGCCCGGGGTGGTCGCCCGCCCGGTGGTGCCGGAGCCCAGCCGGCGGGTGTTCGCGCTCTGGCGCACCCAGGCCTCGCGGCGACCGGCGATCACCGCGGCGCTGGACGCGATCCGGGAGCGCTGGGACGCCCGCTGACGGGCGCCGGGGAACCAGGGAGCCGGGGAGCCAGGGAACCGGGGAACGGCGGGGCTGCGGCGGGGCCTCGACGAGCAGTGGGGAGCGCCGGGGAGCGGTCGGGGCCGCCGGGGAGCGCTGCCCTACTCGGCGAAGCCGATCACCAGCCACATGAAGCCCACCCCGGCGACGGTGCAGAGCAGGGTGCTGCGCGAGGGGTGCGGGCTGTGCGCCTCCGGGAGGATGTCGGAGGTCGCCAGGTAGAGCAGGAATCCGGCGAAGAATCCCAGGTAGAGGCCGAGGGCCTGCTCCGGGATGGTGAACAGCAGGGTGATCGCGGCACCGGTCACCGGGGCGAGGGCGTCCGCCGTCAGCAGGGCCAGCGCCCGCCGCCGGTCGTTCCCGTACAGCCGGGTGATCGTGTACGTGTTGAAGCCGTCCGCGAAGTCGTGGGCGACCACCGCGATGGCGACGACCGTACCGACGGTGCTGCCCGCCTGGAAGGCCGCGCCGATCGCGAAGCCGTCCATCAGGCTGTGCCCGACCAGTGCCAGTGCGGCGGTAAGCCCGACACCCTGGCTGCCGCTGCCGTGCTGGTGGCCATGGGTATGGGCGTGCGCGCCGTGGGCGGGCTGCTGGCCGTGGGTGTGCTCGGCGTACTCGTCCTCGTGGCCGCGGTGGATGGCCACCGCCCGTTCGACGATGTGGATGGTCAGGAATCCGGCCGCGAAGAGCAGCAGGGCCTGCGGGACGCCGTGCACCTCCTCGGGCGCCTGCTGGAGGGCCTCCGGGAGCAGGTCGAAGGCGACCACGCCGAGCATCAGGCCGGCGGCGAAGCCGAGCACCAGGTGGCGGCGGTCCCCGGTGTGCTGGGCGACCAGGCCCCCGAGCAGCGTCATCAGGAAGGCCCCGGCGGCCACCAGGATCGCGGTCACTGCGCCTCCCCCGTTCTCTGCCCCGTCCGCTGTCCCCTCCCGCAGCGGGGGTGTCCGGTCGCGCCCTTCCGGTCGTGCCGTCCAGCCTCGCGCCCGGGCCGCGGGGCCGCCCGCCGGGCGGGCCGACGGGGTGAGGCCGTCGGGGTGAAGCTCTCGGGCCGTCCGCGGGCGAATGTCCGCCGGTGCCTCAGCGGGCGGCGCCGAGCGGGAGCCCGAGGTGGGTGCGGGCGAGTTCGCGCACGCCGTCACCGTCGATCAGGTGGATGTGGCGGTGGCCCTCCTCGGCCGTCAGATCGAGGGCGCCGTCGCTGAACCGACCCGTCGTCAGGCGCAGCCCGCGGTCGGCGGCCTCCTCCCGGACCGCCTCGGCGAGCGTGCGGATCTCCTCCTCGGCGACCGGTTCCTCGGCCCGGGAGGCCCAGACCACCCAGCGGCCGGGCAGCGCGCTGCCGTCGGCGCCCTCACCGGTGGCGACCAGCCCGGCCGGGCCGCGCAGCCGCACGCTCCACTGCGCCAGACCGCCGCGGGTGAGCAGTTCCCGGACGAGCTGGGTGAACTCGTTGGCCGAGAGGTCCGCCGGGGCCGGCACGGTGGGGCCGGCCGCGGCGGCGGGTTCGACGGTGGCCGTGGCGTACGGGTCGGGGGTGACGGCGGCGCCGAGCTGGCGCAGCCGCACCAGGGCCTCGTCCTGTTCGGCGTCGGCGTAGATGCCGTCGCCGTCGCGCTCCTCGTACGGCGCGGCGGGCGGCAGCAGCCGGGTGCGGGCCAGGGCGTCGCGGTCGGCGTCGACGCTGACCAGGCAGAGCGGCTGCGTGCCGCCGGCCGGGCGCAGCCAGCCGTTGAGCACGACGCCGGCGAGTATCTCCTCGGTGTCGACGGCGTCCGCGGCCTGCAGGGCGCGCAGGGCGAGGCGGGCGACCAGCCGCAGGTAGTCGGTGGCCCGGTCGGCGGGCGGGCGCGGGACGGGCAGCGGTTCGCCGTCGGGGGCGAGGCGGAAGCCGCTGAGCGAGGGTACGAGGTCCAGCGGCGGCAGGTCGAGGTCGAGGACGGCCGTCCGGGTGAGCGGGCGGAACACCGCGCGGCAGGGGGTCGGGAGGTCCTGGGTGGCGGTCTCGGAGGCGGCCAGGGCCCGTTCCAGCAGCGATTCGACGGCGGCGGGCTCGGCCTGCCGGTAGGCGCGGCGGCACTCCTCCAGGCTGTCGTTGTACTCGCGGACGGCGCGTGCCCTGGCCTGTTCGGCGCGTTCGTGGGCCCGCCGGGTCTCGGCCGCGCCGGAACTGCCGGCCTCCTCCTGCCGGGTGCGCCACTCGCGCAGGGCGCGCTGGTGGGCGAGCCGGGCCGCGGCCAGTTCGCGCTGGTAGCCGGAGTCGAGCAGGCGGCGGGAGGGTCCGGCCTCCGGGTCGGTCTCCGGCGGGGTGGGCGGCGCGAAGTCCTCCCAGCGCGGCTCGGCCTCGCCCTCGGGCTCCTGGGTGCCGTCGGGGTAGGGCCGCGGCTCGTAGCTGCGCAGTTGGCTCTCGAAGTCCATGGCCGAGACCGGCAGGGCGGCCCGCCGCAGCAGGTCGGCCAGCCGGTCGTGCTCGGCCCGGACGGTGAGGGTGCGGTGGTGGACGAGGGCGGCGGCGCGGCCGTGCGCCGCCACCGCCTCGTCATCGGCGGGCCCGCCGGGGGGACCGGGCTCGGCCGGGCCGCCGGTCGGGCCCTCCGCCTCCCACCCCTCGGCCGGCTCGTCGACGCCGAGGTCACGGAAGACCGAGGCCAGGAAGCCCGGTTGGGGGACCGTGGCAGCGGTGTCGGCGCGGCCGTCTGCGGAGTGCTGCATCGGTGGTCGTTCCCCCATGCTCGTCGGGCACCTGCCCGGGGCGGCGGCCCGCAGCCCTGCGGCCGGCCCCTGCCGGACATTGTCCACCGAACGGGCGCACCGGTCAGCCAAGCCTCTCAGTTGGTCCGGGTGTTGGTCAGGTGCAGGCCGATGTAGCCGACATAGATCCGGCCACTACCGGAACAGTCGTCCAGGTAGTGCAGCCGGGGCGCGGTGCGCCCGCCGCCGATCCGCAGGTGCGCGCCCATGAAGGCCCGCCGGGACGCGTCCACGCAGGCGGGGACCGGCAGCATCCGCTCGCGCTTCCACTTGGTGTGGCTGAACACCGTCTGCGATTCGCCGCGCACCGCCTTGCGGGGCGGGAAGTGGTGGCAGCCGACCGGGGTCCGCTCGCACCACTGCTTGAAGTCGCCGCCGGCCTCGCCGCGGACGGCGGCCTCCGCGTACTCCTGCAGGGCCGTCAGCCCCTCCCAGGCGAGCCGGGCCCAGCCGGTGCCGGTGCACTGGAGTTCGTCCAGGGCCAGGGCGTTCTTCTGGTCGCCGGTGAAGGTCAGCAGCGGGAACTCGTCCATGCGGGCCATGAGCTCGGTGAACGTCCCGGGGACGCGCTCATCGCCCGTGGCGTCGGGGGCGAGCCCGGCCCGGCCGCGGGCCGACCGGCCGTACGCCGCACCGCCGGTCGGCGCGACCGGGGCACCCGGGGCGGCGGGCGGTGCGGGCACCGAGCAGAGCCGTCCGGCGAGGGCGCGCATCTGCGCGCCGACGTGGCGCAGCGCTCCGGGCTGCTCCTCGCTGTCGGGGGCCGGCCCGCGCTCGCGGCGGCGGGAGCGGTGCAGGCTGTGCCGGACCCGCTCCAGTTCGTCCGCCCGGGCCTGCTGCTCGGCGCGGTCCTGCTGCTCCTCGTGGGCGAGTACCGTCCGCTCGGCGGCGCCGTGCTCGTCGCCCCGGGCCGCCTCCGGCCTGGGCGGGGCGGGCGCCACCCGGAGCACCGGAACGGCGGCCAGCGGGGCGGGCAGCGGCTGCTCGGCGGCGAGCCGGCGCGGTTCGCGGGCCAGCAGTCCGGCGGCGCGGCGGACGTTCTCCTCTATCCGGTGCCGGGGCAGCACGGGGTGGCGGGCGCCGTCGTGCCGGGAGGCCGGGTCGACCTCGGGCAGGTACGTACGCACCGCGCCGCCGTACACGGTGTGGTACTCCAGGGCGACGTTGAACTCCATCCGGGCCGCGGGGTCGAGGACGTAGGCGGTGGCCAGGCCGGGGAGCTGATGGCAGAGCGGGCGGACGACGTCCGCGACCCAGCGGTCGACCCCGAGGTGCACCGGGACGCTGGCCACCACGGTGGGCAGGCGCCGCTCGGGGTCGCACAGCTCGTCGATCAGGTCGTCCACCTGGCCTGCGGTGACCACCCGGGGGGCGAGCTGGACGGCCGCCGGGCCGTCGCTGGCGTCGAGCAGGGGCAGCAGGGTGCGGGCCAGCTCGGGAACCGGCACCCGGCCGGGGGTGCGGACGCCGCTGCCGGTGAGGTGGGTCTCGGCCTCCAGCCGGACCCAGGTGGGGCCGTCGCTGCCGGTGGCTATCGTGAGCGTGAGCTGGTGGGTGCCGTGCGGGGCCGGCGTGCGCAGCCGGCGGCGGGCGTAGCGGCCGCTGCCTGCGCCGCCGCGCAGCGGGCCACTGTCCCGGTCGAGCAGGACGCGCTCGCCGAGCCGCAGCCGCTCGGCCGGGAGGCGCGGGGCGTCCGGCGGAGCGGACCGGTGGAGGTCCGGCGGCGGTTCCTCGCAGCCCTCCTCCTTCAGCCAGGCACCGAGGTGCTGGTCGGCGAGGGCGAGGGCCTCGCCGTGCGGGAGTGCGGTGGTGACGGTCATCCGGTAGGGCGTCGCGGGCCCCCGGGGGCCGGGTAGGTCGGCCTGGGCGGGCGACGAGGTGCGGTCTGAGGTCATGCGCTACCTCCGTGGTGCGGTGGTGGGGTGTGTCGTCCTCCATCGATGGGGTCATTCGTCCGGTTCGGCCGGATCCTTGCCCAGGAAACGCCGAGGCCCGGAGCGGAAGTTCCAACTCCGGGCAACGTCCATACGTTCGAGTGAATCTGCTCAAGCACCCGGCCGCGCGCCGCGGCCCCGGTCGGGCGGTCCGGTGGTAGGCCCGGAGCCGTCCCGCGGGGGCCCGGTCAGACCGGGACCTCCACGTACGTCCGGCCGGCCGCCACCGCAAGCGCCGTACCGCCGGTCGCCTCGGCCAGCCAGGTGTGGAAGGCCGCCGTCTCCGGCTCGGGCACCCCCACCTCGATCCGCACCCCGGCCGCCTCGTACGCAAGGCCGTTCACCGCGTAGCCGGCGGCGCGCAGGTCGTTCTCGACCCGCCCCGCCCGGGTGTGGTCGGCCGTCACCGCGAGCAGCGCGACCGGACGCCGCTCCAGCAGCCCGACCTCGTCGACGGCCGCCGAGACCGCGTTCCCGTACGCCCGGACCAGTCCGCCGGCGCCGAGCTTGATCCCGCCGAAGTAGCGGGTGACCACGGCCACCGTGTCGGTCAGCCCGCGCCTGCGCAGCACCTCCAGCATCGGCACGCCGGCCGTGCCGCCGGGCTCGCCGTCGTCGCTGGAGCGCTCCCGGCGCTGCTCGTCGCCGACCACGAAGGCGCTGCAGTTGTGCCGGGCGTCCCAGTACTGCTTGCGGATGCCAACGATGAACGCCTGGGCCTCCTCCTCGTCGGCGACCCGGCCGAGGTGGCAGATGAAGCGGGACTTCTTGATCTCGGTCTCGTGGCTGCCGTCCCGCCGGACGGTGAGGTACTGCCTGGGGGTCGGCTCCGGCGTGGCGGGCATGGCTGGACGTCTCTCCTGGGTCCGGGCGGCGGGCCGGCGCCGGGAACGACGGCGGCCGGCGGGGCGGCCGGGTCCGACCCGGTCCGCCCTGCCACCCTAACCCCGGGCCGGACGGGCCCCGGCCCGCTGCCCCGGACGGCCGCGACCCGCCCGGGGCAGGGGAGCCGGGGCGGGTCGCGAGTCGGAGGGGCAGGCCGTCGGAGCGGCAGCGCGTCGGAGGGGCAGCGGGCCGGAGGGCGTACCCAGTCGACGGGGGGCTGCGGGGTCAGCGGCCGGCGAGGGCGTCCAGCCGGGACCGGTCCAGGCCGGTCAGACCGGTGACCTCGGCGAGGTCCACCGCGCCGCAGTCCAGACCGCGCAGCACGTAGCCGCTGAGCGCCCGGGCGGTGGCCGGCTCGTCCATCACGTCGCCGCCGGCCTTGGCCACGTACGCGGCGAGCCGGGCCGCGGCGGCCTCCAGGCCCTCGCGGTAGAAGGAGTAGACGGCCGCGTAGCGGGTCGGCAGGTGCGCGGGGTGCATGTCCCAGCCCTGGTAGTAGGCGCGGGCCAGCGAGCGGCGGACCAGGTCGTGGTGGAGCTTCCAGGCGGCGTGCACCTGCTCGCGGGGGCCGGTCGGGATGACGTTGGTCGAGCCGTCCGACAGCCGCACGCCCGTCCCGGCGGCGGCCACCTGCATGACCGCCTTGGCGTGGTCGGCCACCGGGTGGTCCATGCTCTGGTAGGCCGCACCGACACCGCAGGCGGCGCTGTAGTCGAAGGTCCCGTAGTGCAGCCCGGTGGCCCGGCCCTCCGCGGCCTCGATCATCCGGGCGACGGTGGCCCGGCCGTCGGCGCCGAGGATCGCCTGGGTGGTCTCGATCTGGATCTCGAACCCGATCCGCCCCTGCGGCAGCCCGGCGCCGCGCTCGAAGTCGTCGAGCAGCCCGACCAGGGCGGTGACCTGCTCGGCGTACGTCACCTTGGGCAGGGTGAGCACCAGACCCTCGGGCAGGCCGCCCTGCGCCAGCAGGCCGGAGAGGAACAGCTCCAGGGTGCGGATGCCGCGGTCCCGGACGGCCGCCTCCATGCACTTGACGCGCACGCCGATGTACGGGGGCGCGCTGCCGTCGGCCACCGCGGCGGCGACCAGCTCGGCGGTCCGGACGGCGGCCGCGTCCTCCTCGGCGTCGGGGCGCGGGCCGTAGCCGTCCTCGAAGTCGATCCGCAGGTCCTCGACCGGCTCGCGCTCCAGCTTGGCGCGGACCCGGGCGTGCACGTCCGCCAGCAGCTCGCCGTCGGCCACCCCGAGGGCGCCGGCCAGTTCGGCCGGGGTGCCGGCGTGGGTGTCGAAGGCCTCCAACGCCTGGCGGCCCCAGCTGCGCACGGTGTCCTCGGCGAAGGCGTCGGCGGGCACGTACACGGTGTGGACCGGCTGGCGGCTCCCGGAGTCGCCCGGGTAGCGGCGGGCCAGGTCGGCGTCGACCGGCGCGAGCAGCGCGTCCACGGCGGCGCGGGCGGCAGGGGAGAACGACGCCCCGCCGGCCGGCCCGGTACCGTCCACCTCGACCTGCGACATCCGTACTCCTCCACGCCGGGCCGGCCCGTGGCGGGACGACACCTTCAACAAATTGTTGAGGTGAAGGTAAGCTCCGGCGTGGGCGGGCGTCAATGGCCGCCCACGCCGTGGGACCTCAGTCCCGGCCCGCGGAGACGTAGCGGTCGCGCAGCTCCGGGTACAGCTCGGCGACGTCCTTCGGGTGGACCGAGCCGTCCGGCAGGCTGCCGCTCATGCCGTACTGGTTGGTCAGCCACGCCGCGAGGCGCTGCGGGTCGGGCTGGTGGTCGAAGGTGTCGATGTAGGCCACCAGCGCCTCGAAGCAGAGGTCCGGGTCCAGCCGGGCGGCGCCGGCCCGCGGCTCGCGGCTCTGGGCCGGGCCCTCGGACTGCGGCTCGTCGCGGTGCACCGCCGACGGGCCCCCGGCGTACTGCTCCTCGCCGGCCCCGTCCGGGTACGGCCCGTCCGGCAGCTGCTCCTGCGGGTACGGCTCGTACGCCTGCTCGGCCGCGGACGCCGCCTGGGCGGCCGGAACCGGGCGCGGCTCCGCCTGCTGCGGACCGGCCGGACGCGGACCCGCGGCCTGCGGAGCACCGGGGCCCGCCGGTCGGGACCCGGTCTGCTGGGGGTCCGGCTGCTGGGGTCCGGCCTGCTCCGGGCCGGCCGGGCGCGGCGGCTTGAACCACGGCGACGCCTGGCCGGGCACCCGCGGAGCCTCGCCACCGGCCCGCGCGCGCTTCTCGGTCCAGACGTTCAGCTCCTCGCGCGGCGGCGCCGGTACCGGCTCCTCCGCGTCCGCCGGCTCCTGGTTGGTGCGCAGCCGCACCGCCGCGAGCTTGGCCAGCATCGGCACCGCCAGCTCGGGCGCCACCGCAGGGACGGCTGCCGCGGGCTGCGGTTCGGCAGCCACGGGGGCGGGCGCCGGCTGCGCGGCCTGCGCCACGGGCTGCTGCCCCTGCGGCTGCGGCGTCGGGGACTGCACCTGCGGCTGCGGCTGCCCGGCGGCCGGTATGGCCGCGGCGACCGTCCGGCCCTGTGGCAGTTCCTGCGCCTCGCGGGCCTCCTCGGCCGCCCGGGCGGGGCCGGCCTCGTCGTCCAGCCGGTCGAGCAGCGCCGGGTCCAGCGGCACGCCGAACTTGGCGAGCTTCAGCGGCAGCAGCGCCTGGATCGGCGCCGAGCGCCGCCAGCCGCGGCCGTAGCGGAAGCGCAGCTGGGCGCGGTAGACCAGCCGGTTCTGCTCCAGCCGGACGACCTCCTCGTAGGAGCGCAGCTCCCAGAGCTTCATCCGCCGCCAGAGCCGGAAGGTCGGCACCGGCGAGAGCACCCAGCGCATCAGGCGCACCGACTCCATGTGCCGGTCGGCGGTGATGTCCGCGATCCGGCCGACCGCGTGCCGCGAGGCCTCGATGACCACCACGAACAGCACCGGGATGACGGCGTGCATGCCCATCCCGAGCGCGTCGCCCCAGGAGGCCGCCGCGTTGAACGCGATGGTCGCCGCCGTCAGCAGCCAGGCCGTCTGCCGCAGCAGCGGGAACGGGATCCGCAGCCAGGTCAGGACCAGGTCGAGCGCCAGCAGGACGACGATGCCGGCGTCGACACCGATCGGGAAGGCGTAGGAGAAAGTGCCGAAACCTTTCTCCACCGCAAGATCGCGCACCGCGTTGTACGAACCCGCGAACCCGATGCCCGAGATCAGCACGGCGCCGGCCGCGACCACGCCGAGCAGCCCGCGATGGGCCTTGGTGAGGGATGGGCGTGCCATTGCGTCTATCAACCCCTGGATCTCGGCTGCTGCCGTGCCTCGGCTGCCGGTTCCCGCTGGTCGGGGCGCCGGACGGCTCAGCAACCTCCGGGCTCGGCCCACCGGAGTTTACTCGGACACCTGTTCAGCGTCGGCGCCGCCCGGGGTGTCACGCCATCAGCGGACCCACCCGGGGCGGCGGGCGACCCGCGGGCCGATCCGGCCGCCGCCCCGGGGCGACGGTCATCCGGCCTGCCCCGCCGTCCCGTTGAGGTACGCGAGCACCGCCAGCACCCGGCGGTTGGCGTCGTCCGCCGGGGACAGCTCCAGCTTGGTGAAGATGTTCGCGATGTGCTTGGCCACCGCCCCGTCGCTGACCACCAGCCGGGCGGCGATCGCCGAGTTGGAACAGCCCTCCGCCATCAGCTCCAGCACCTCGCGCTCGCGCGGCGACAGCCGCTGGATCGGCCCGGACCGCCGCGAGGAGGTCTGCAGCAGCTTGGCGATCACGTCCGGGTCCATCGCGGTGCCGCCCGCCGCCACCCGCCGCACCGCGTCGATGAACTGGTCGGCGTTGAAGACCCGGTCCTTCAGCAGGTATCCGATCCCGCCCGTGCCGTCCGCCAGCAACTCCCTCGCGTACAACTGCTGCACGTGCTGCGACAGCACCAGCACCGGCAGGCCCGGGATCTCCCGGCGCGCCCTGAGCGCCGCCTGCAGCCCCTCGTCGGTCAGCGTGGGCGGAAGCCGGACGTCGACCACGGCGACGTCCGGACGATGCGTCAGCAGCGCCTCCAGGAGCTCCGGACCGGTCTCGACCGCGGCCGCGATGGTGAATCCGTGCGCTTCCAGCAGCCGGATCAGGCCTTCTCGAAGGAGGTAGAGGTCCTCGGCGAGGACAACTCGCACGGCAGCTCCAAGGTGATGGTGGTCGGACCGCCCGACGTGCTGTCGATGGCGATGGCACCGTCGAAGGTACCCAATCGCCGCTCGATCCCGCGCAGCCCGCTCCCCCTGGTCGGATCGGCCACCCCGACCCCGTCATCCGTGACGGTGATCCGCAGCGTGCCCGCCCGGTACAGGATGTCCACCCACACCTGCTGCGCCTCCGAGTGCTTGGCCGCGTTGGCCAGCAGCTCGCAGATGCTGAAGTACGCCGCGGCCTCCACCGGCGCCGGCGGACGGTCCGGCAGGCTGACGCACACCTCGGTCGGCAGGGCGCTGTCCAGCGCCAGCGCCCGCACCGCGTCGCCCAGCCCGCGCTCCGCCAGCACCGGCGGGTGGATCCCCCGCACCAGGTCGCGCAGCTCCTGCAGCGCCCGCGCCGAGGACTGGCGGGCCTCCGAGAGCAGGTGGCGGGCCGCGGCCGGATCGGTGTCCATCAGGTGCTCGATGGTCCCGAGGGTCATGCCGATCGCCACCAGCCGCGCCTGCGCACCGTCGTGCAGGTCCCGTTCGATCCGCCGCAGCTCCGCCGCCTGGTTGCCGACCGCGTCCGCCCGGGTCTCGGTCAGCTGCGCCACCCGGCGGGTCAGCTGGGCGTGCGAGGCCCGCCAGTCCCGGTCCAGCACCCGCCGCGCCGCCTCCGCGTACAGCCGCACCGCGAACGGCGCCAGCGCCGTGCCGAGGGCGATCAGCGAGAGCCCGAGCGCACCCGTGACCAGCAGCGACACCACGTCGGACGGCACCGGCCCGAACGCCTGCATGCTCCCCGGAGCCATCGCCAGGCAGACCACCCCGCCCAGCAGCAGCCCGCCGATCGGCAGCACCAGCGCCGCCACCAGCGCCGGCCCGACCAGCAGCCAGGCCACCTCGGCCCGGGCCGCCCGGTCCCGCGCCGACCAGTGCAGCAGCTGCGCGAGCCGCGCCATCCCGTGCGAGCGGTGATAGGAGTAACCCGTCCACCAGTGCCCGCGCTCGTCCGCCTCCAGGGCCGGGCGCGGCGAGTACACCGGGGTGATCCGGATCCCGTACCAGCGCTCCAGCTGCCGGCGCGTCCGGTCGGCGCCGGGACGAACGAACAGGCCGGCCGTCGCGGCGCCCGCCAGAAAGCCCGCGACGGCGGCGAGCAGGGCCGCCGGGTAGAGGAATTCCAGGATCGACGCCACGGCCCCGCCCGCGAACAGCGCCGCGAGGACCGGCAGCACCACGGGCGGCACCGCGGTCACGCTCAGCACAGCCAGCCGGGCCAGCCCGCGCCCTCCGTTGGCGAGCGCCGCCTCCGTCTGGGCGCGCAGCGCCGATCCGCTCGTCCTGGTCGCTGTTGTCACGGGACACTCCTGAACCTCTGGCCGTTCCCGGCCTTTTCCACCACCTCCACCATGGTGCCTGCGCCGACCGCGGCGGGCACTGGCTGTCGGGCCCCGGTTCCAGGTGGTGCTAGGTCCACCCCCACCGGGGCCCTTTCCGCCTCCGCCCCGACGGGCGGGGCCGGGCCGGGCCGGGCCGGAAATGCGAAAAGCCCCGACCGGGGATCCCGGTCGGGGCTTTTCTGAATGATTGTTCGGCGGCGTCCTACTCTCCCACAGGGTCCCCCCTGCAGTACCATCGGCGCTGTGAGGCTTAGCTTCCGGGTTCGGAATGTAACC